>JBNKGY010000300.1:0-4084 GCA_050290065.1 Marinilabiliaceae bacterium | reverse complement strand
GAGCTTTCGCAAGATCAAATGGAGGAATATTTGTTTGTACTTCGCCAGAATGAAAAACCCAGTCTGAGCTCTTTTAAACACTTGGTTTACGGTTTAAGGACTTTGTTTGCCATGTTTAAAAGTGAAGAACTGCTACTGGCACTTCCTTCCATTAGCAGCAATAAGGCCTTGCCGGTAGTTCTGTCGCAACAGGAAATTAAAGCCCTTTTAGATGCGCCTAAATTACTTAAACACCGTGTTTTATTTGCTTTGATTTACGATGGCGGACTGAGAATATCAGAACTGATTAATCTTAGAATCGAAGACCTGGATTTTAATCGAAAACGGATGCACATCCGTCAAAGCAAACACAAAAAGGACAGGGATGTACCGATTTCACCACCTACCATCAGGGGCTTCAACCAATATTTCAGAATCGTTTGCCCAAGTGTATGGGAGTTTAATGGCAAGCTCATGTATAACCTCTTGTTTGAAAAATCGTGGGAAACCATCCTCAGTTTTGCCCGTGATCCTAAACTATTAGGGGCACAGCCTGGAGACAATGCCATTTTGCATACCTGGGACCAACAACTTAAATATCATCCCCATGTTCATTATATTATTCCTGCGGGAGGTATGGATAAAAATGGAAAATGGAAAACCATCAAACAAAACGGGGATTTCCTTTTTGATGTAAAGTAGATGTCTGATAAGTTCAGTGCCATTTTTGCTGAAAAACTCCGCAAGCTGAAGCAACAAGGTAAAATCAATAAGTTTGTTCCCCGGGATTTAATTCCTCAACCCTGGGTGGTATATGCTAAAAAAGCTTTTGGTTCACCGCATTCGGTGGTGGAGTAATTGGCAAGGTACTCGCACAGGGTGGCTATTTCTAATGCCAGGATTTTAAAAGTTACCGATACTCACGTTACTTTTAAATGGTGCAACAGAAAGGATAATTATAAATCCGAAATTGAAACCATTGAAGGTGTTGAGTTTTTAAAACGTTTCCTGGAGCACATTGTACCTCCATATTTTAGAAAAATAAGTTATTACGGATTCCTAGGGTCTCGGAACAAGGCGCTTTGCCTGGAATCAATTCGCAATAATTTAAATATTAAGATCAATGCCATAAAGCTGTCTCTTGCACAAGTTCTGGAACTTAGGTTTGGAAAAAGATCATTGTTGCATTGTAAAGATTGTGGTGGACAGCTGTGTTTAATACAATCTTACACCAAAACGAGAGACCCGCCTTCAATTTAGCACAAGACCTTGAAATTCACTTATAATCAACCTTTAGCAATGCACGATTCTGGTGTAAATGGAGAAGGTGTGTTTGGTCCTAAAAAAAATAGATCAATGATTAGTTTTACATGCTCTTTTTCAAAACAAATTTAATCCTGAGGATGAAATTTTATCAAACAACACCTAATTTGAGAGCTAAAAATGACAAAATATCGTTCCAAACCCGTTCAAAAAAATAAAAAAAGGCGATTAAAACCACTATAGTTTAATCGCACATTTACAGCACATTACAAAACTATTGCTGGAACCTTGTTTAGTTCAACAAAGCCTCCAATCTAAAGCGTATGTAAACAACGCTTTATTAGAGGCTTAGTGTTGTGTTTTATGCCTCGTATTTATTTTATTGTACTTTTTAACTTTGATATTATATCCAAACTCACCCAATATATATCAGAATTCGATGCTCCATTAAATTTATCCCTTCGAGTAAAAAACAAATATTTATCGTCAGGAGAAATATATGGAGCTAACTCAGTTGCTTCAGTATTTATTTTAGGCCCCAAGTTTATACCATCAGTCCATTCTCCATTATCATTTTTGAAAGCTACATATAAATCATTGTTTCCATAACCTCCATCTCGCGGTGAAGCAAATATTATATAATCCATATTTCTTGAGAATACTTGGTCTCCACAATCGTAATTAAATTTAGCACTAAATTTAACAGCCTTTTTATATTCTCCCTTAACAAGTTCAGCTTTAAGAATAACAGCGGTATCATTTATCTTGCTTGAGAAATACAAGCAATTATCATATGAAACAATTGGATACCATTCTGAATTATCAGAATTCACTGTTGAGTCTAATTTAGATGGTATTCCCCATTTACCATTCTTGTTAATTGAGACTTTCCATATATCAGTTGGATAGTCTGATACAAAATACATTGTATTCTCATCTAGAGAAAGGTTAGGTTCTCCTCCAATTATCCCGTTATTATTTCTTGTAATACTATTTGTGAAGTCAAGTGTATCATAGATTAATTGATTGCCCTCAATACTTTTTAAACATGCTAATCCATTATATGACCAGATTTCTCCACCATCAATCCCAAAGTAGTGTTCCTGTCCATTCTTTCTAATTACAAGTCCATGTTCGTACCTGTCCGGAAGCGATACTATACCTGCTGCATAAATTCTTGGTTCAGAATCTGGAAAATTTTTATCCAAATATTCTACATCAAAAGGGCTTGTGCAGGCTGTATAGAGAAGCAAGTTGGTCAGGAAAGTTATAAAATATCTCATGCTAATATATTATTGTTTAGGTTTCAACACTATGAGGTATAACGGCAGTCTGTCTAAAAAGTAAAATTAAGCCGTTGAGATTTCAATATTTCATTCTTTTTAAAGCCAGCTACCCAAATAATTATTTCATTGAAAGAGGTTTTTAGACAGTCTGACGGTTTAAAATATGAAACGGTTGAGTTTACTCCCTTTGGTCGTTAACTCGTAAACTCGGTTTCTGGCTGCGTTCCTATCAACTGTTGGAAAAGTTGGTTCAAAAAACAAACACCCGCAAACCACTGATGCCCAACTATTTTATATTGTATATTGAACTAAACCCGATTCACGGGAGCTTAGGATAAAATTAGTACATCTCCTACAAAATGGTTTTACGAAATATTCATTTTTCATGAAAAGAGTTTCCTTTGCTTCAATATTTAAACATAGGCTAAAAGGATATTATTTGAATCTTACAACGGGTTAATTTTTCATGCTAATTTTTTTAAAAAAATACGTTTTTTTTTGCATGCTATAAGCAAATAAACAACAGCACCTTACAACTGTTTTTGCTTAAAAAAAGCGATTGAAACTACTATATAAAAATTAATAATTTTATCATTTATTTTCGAGGCATTGTTTAGTTCAACAAAGTCTCTAATCTAAAGCGTATGTAAACAACGCTTTATTAGAGGCTTAGTGTTAGCGGCTAGCAATTATTCATTATCTATCTTGTTTTTAATTTCAATCATCCGCTTTGTCCCAAGTTCACTTACTTGTCCTTTTTTAGCAAATTCAAATTCAATCCATGCTTTGTGGGGATTTTCAGGAATCAGTTTGCCATTTTTTAATTTGTCTTTAAGTGTATCATATGCTTCCTGAAATCGCTTGTCATTCTTCGTTGTATCATAAAATGATAATACATAAACATAGTAAAATAGATTGTATCGTAAAAATGGGTACTCCACTTTCATAAATGTCGAACCAATCCCGAAGTTACAGGGTCCTATCGGCTGACGTATCTCCCAATGTTGTAATAAAAAATCTACTCCTTTATTCAACTTGTCTAAATCATCAACAGAATTATCTCTAAATCGAAAAGCATCCAATACATATAAAGTTGTTCCAGGATTGCTTGCATCAGTCAATGGAGATTTCCCAAGTTTTACAGTCGAGCATCTCCAACCGCCATCATTCCATTGTGTGTCAAGCATCCATTTGTAACTTTTCTCAGTCCTTGTATCATTTTTTAAACCAAGTCTCCCCAATCCTGCAATTATCCGAGCCGTTAAACAAGGAAGTTTAGAACTTCTGGGTGAATATTTAAAACAACCATCTGGAGTTTGGTAAGAGAATATAAAATCAATGGCATTTGCAATCAGAGAATTATCATCAATCGAATAACCAATCTCTCCAAGAACCAATAAAGTATCAATGGTCGAAAATCCAAAAGGAGCGTGAATGTCTCCATCTGCTCTTGGTCATGCAACCTCAATAGATGGGATAAACTGGACCAAGGATTCAAGCAATCCTATTTTAGTTTCAGGCTCTCAAGGCAGTTGGGATAGCTTTGGTTTACAAGC
>JBNKGY010000299.1:0-4132 GCA_050290065.1 Marinilabiliaceae bacterium | reverse complement strand
AATATGAAGATTGGTGATGTTGAATATCAAGGCGACAGAACCAAAGCTATATTTTACTATATCGCTGATGAAAGGGTCGATTTCAGACAATTAATTAAGGTACTGGCAGATCGATTTAAGGTTCGTATTGAAATGCGCCAGATTGGAGCACGGCAAGAGGCTGGCAGAATTGGAGGTATTGGGCCTTGTGGAAGAGAATTATGTTGTTCTACCTGGATTACGAATTTTGTTTCGGTAACAACTAATGCAGCCAGATATCAGGAAATCTCATTGAATCCGCAAAAACTTGCAGGTCAGTGTGGAAAACTTAAGTGTTGCCTTAATTATGAGCTGGATGCATATATCGATGCACAAAAAGGATTTCCAAAGACGGATATTCCTCTGGAAACAAAGGATAGTACTTATTATCACTTCAAAACAGATATATTTAAAGGAGTCATGAATTATTCTACTGATAAGATGGTTCCTGCTAATATAACTGAAGTGCCGGTAGCCAGAGTGAAGGAGATAATCAGGATAAATCGTAAGGGTCAAAAAGTTGATCAGTTAATAGAGGAAAAAGATAAGGTAATAAGTGAAATTAAGTCGTTAGATTACCAAAATGTAGTTGGAGAGGATAGCATTTCTCGTTTTGATGATCCAAAGAAAACTGTAAGCAGGAATAGAAAAAAACGTAGAAGAAAACCGAATCGAAATCAGGGAAATAGTAAGAAATAATATGAGAATTCTGATTTTATTATTTGTTGTAGCTCTTTGTTCGTGCAATTCCGGAGAATGGTATAGCGGTGTTGTAAAGGTTCCGGAGAGTGGATGGCATAAAGATACGGTTGCTGTTTTTAAAAGTGAGATCACTCGTTTAGATGAATCTTGTCATTTATTATTGCAAGTCAATAATAAAGATGATTACCAATATACCAATATATGGTTTTTTATTGATGCGATATCGCCCTCAGGGAATGTGCAAAGAGATACATTAGAATGTGTTTTAGCTGATGTTCAGGGAAAGTGGTATGGAAAGAGCGCGCATGATCATACGTTTGAAAGTCTGCATCCATATAAAATAAATATCCGTTTCCCTGAGGTGGGACTATATAAATATTATGTAGTCCATGGGATGCGGGATACAGTTTTGACAGGAATAGAATCTGTAGGGTTAAAAATTATTGATGTAGAAAATAATAACAATTAGAGATAAAAGTGGGAAAAAACAAATTATTTAAGTTTGCTAAATTAGAGACTTATAATCATGTTTTTCAGGTTTCTTTTGATGAACCTGATCGGGAAGACTTCCATATGAAAGGTAAATGGAAGAAAGAGTTTTTTAAAAATGATCATCCTTTGGTGTTAGAGCTTGGTTGCGGTAAAGGTGAATATACGGTAGGTCTTGGAGAGTTATTTCCAGAGAAAAATTTTATCGGTATAGATATTAAAGGGGCTCGACTTTATACAGGAGCAACTCAAGCATTAAAAAAGGAGATGAATAATGTTGCTTTTATTCGGGCCAAGATTGAGCTTATTACCTCGTTTTTTGCAACCAATGAAGTGGATGAAATCTGGATTACCTTTCCTGATCCCCAGATGAAAAAAACCAGAAAAAGATTAACATCCACTCGCTTTATGGAGTTTTATAAAGATATTCTTTCTCCTGAAGGTCTTGTTCATTTAAAAACGGACAGTAATTTTTTATATACCTATACAGATGTTGTTTTAAAGGAGAATAAGCTTCCTGAGGAAGTGAATACTGAAGATTTATACAAATCTGATATAGTGGATAAAATACTTTCCATTCAAACATTTTACGAATCACAATTTTTTGAGCAAGGGATACCTATAAAGTATGTTCGTTTTAAAATTCCTAAAGATGTAGCATTAGTGGAGCCGGATGTTGAAATTGAATTTGATACTTATAGAAGTTTTAACAGGGGCGCTAAAATGCCTGAAAATAAGAAGTAGAATATTCTGAGTTTATATAAATGTACGATTCATCAATCTATCTTTAAAGTATGGATCCTGATTTTTTTCAACGTGTTTATGAGTTGGTTCGTAAAGTTCCTTATGGAAAAGTAACTACTTATGGAGCCATTGCAAAATATCTGGGATCTGCTCAATCGAGTCGTATGGTGGGTTGGGCTTTAAATAAATGTAGTTTGCAAGAAATTTATGTTCCCGCTCATCGGGTAGTTAATCGAAATGGTTTACTTACTGGGAAAGCAGCTTTTCATGGCGATAAAGTAATGCAGGAATTGTTGGAGAGTGAGGGGGTTGAAGTAAAAAATGATAAAGTTGTGAACTTTAAATGTCATTACTGGGATGCATTTGGGGATGATGATACTAATGGATAATAGCAATCTGATCTTAATGCAACATTTACATCGAGATCAGGTTTTAGTTATTTTACAATCAAGGTTATGTATCTTTTAATTATGTACGCCATCGTTATGCCTATTCTCTATAACAGAAACGAAATTTTCTTTCAATTTTTTCATGATTGTTAAGAAACAATCAATTATAATTCAATTTTTTAATTAGGTATTGTATATTTGTGTTTATTTTTAATAAAATTAAATAAGCATAAGATGAGTTTTTATCCTCAGTTAGTTTTAGATGCATTAAAGCATGTTCGTCATCCCGGAAAAGGAAAGGATATTGTTTCATTAGAAATGGTAGAAGATGATATTAAGATTGATGGAAAAAGAATAAGCTTTAGCCTCCTTTTCGATAGAGCCAATGATCCTATGATTCCATCTTTAAAGAAAGCATGTACTCAGGCTGTAAAAACTTATGTAGGGGAGGATGCTGAAATTGAGGGAAATATATATGTAAAAGTTAAACCTCGTCCTAAGCAAGAGGCTCCAAAACCACTTTCTGAAGTTAAGAACATTATTGCCATTGCATCCGGAAAAGGAGGTGTTGGAAAATCTACCGTCACCTCAAACTTGGCAGTGTCATTAGTAAAGGCTGGATATTCTGTTGGATTGCTTGACGCGGATATCTTTGGCCCTTCTGTTCCAAAAATGTTTAAGACGGAAGATTCCAAACCATTGTTAGATAAAGTGGATGGAAAAGATCGTATTATTCCCGTTGAAAAGTATGGCGTGAAGATACTGTCTATAGGTTATTTTGTCAATCCCAAAGATGCAACAATTTGGAGAGGAGCAATGGCTACCAATGCTTTGCGTCAATTAATTACTGAAGGCAAGTGGGGTGAGTTAGATTATCTACTAATTGATTTACCTCCAGGAACAAGTGATATACATCTTACATTGGTGCAAACACTTTCAATTACAGGAGCCATTATTGTTACTACTCCACAGGATGTAGCATTGGCGGATGCTGTTAAGGGTGTGAGTATGTTTAAAAGTAAAAATATTAATGTACCTATTTTAGGATTGGTGGAAAATATGGCTTGGTTTACTCCTATTGAACTACCGGACAATAAATATTATATCTTTGGTAAAGATGGAGGTAAAAAACTTGCTGAAGAGCTTGAGATTCCTCTATTGGGGCAAATTCCTATTGTTCAGGGGATTCGTGAAGCTGGAGATAATGGAGAGCCGGCAGCTTTGAATAAAGAAACAGTAACCGGATTGGCTTTTTCTGATTTAGCAGAAAAAGTGATGCTGGCAGTTAATGAGAGAAATGAAAACTTGCCACCAACAAAAATAGTTGAAATTAAATCCCGTTAAATATGGATGCTAATAATCGGATTAAGTTAGTAGAAGAGGCTTTGGAGACCATCAGACCCTATTTGAAATCGGATGGTGGAGATATTTCTTTAATGGAAATAACAGATGAATTCGTTGTAAAGGTGAAACTATTGGGAGCATGTGTCGATTGTCCAATGAGTTACCAAACAATGAAAAATGGCGTTGAACAAGTCATAAAAAAAGCATTACCTGAAGTGAAGGAAGTGATAACAGTGGAGGGGTGATAGAATCTCTAGCATTTTATTTGGTAATTTGCCGCCCGTTTTTATCACTAAAAAATGTTTGTTATACCAATTTCACTATGGGGTTGGCGTTAAATAATTTTCGAGAGGCTAAGTTTATACAAAGCGTAAATTATTGCGATAAACGAGATCAGAGCCAAGCTTGCTTGAGCTATGCCGAGTGAAGCAATAATCACAAGATAA
>JBNKGY010000298.1:0-4166 GCA_050290065.1 Marinilabiliaceae bacterium | reverse complement strand
CATCAACAAAGAAAAGAATTATTGTATCAGGCCATGGCAAAATTGTCTTCCCGCCAGAAGGAAGCATATGTTTTAACACAGATAGAAGGATTTGATCATAAAGCTACAGCTGATATTTTAAAAACATCAATCAAAGGTGTGGAGTCACTCGTGGTTAGAGCAAAAAAGAAATTGAGAACTATATTAGAAAAGAGAATAAAGGAGTATTTATAATGCATATGTTAAAAGAATTTCTGCTATTACTCTTAATGTGAATATTCTAGAATTATGAATGAAGTTATTTTTGTATAGTAAAAATTGCATTTAAGTGAAGGTTTTTATTTTTAATGTCGTCTAATTAGTAAGTTGGGATCAAAATTATGAAAGAAAATATAATAAATAATGAAATTGAACAAGTATTACAAAGTGGTTCACATAAAGAAGAGATAAACACTTCTCCTTTTTTTACAACTCGGGTAATGGGAAGGATTGAGCAATTAGACGAAGTTCAGATTGGAAGATCAAGATTTTCATTATTGTTAAAACCTGCTTTGTTCCTAATTATGATAATTAATTTGGCAAATTATTATTTATTTAATAGTTCAGGAGATAATAAGGTAACGAAGGAGGATGAAATTGAATACATTGTGAATAATAGTTACTCATATGCAACAAATGATTTTATTTATTCAGAAGAATTACTAAGTAATAATAAAAAGTAGGTATGAATAAGAAATATTACCATATCATCATCATTGTCTTGCTATTACTCAATATATTTTCCTGGAGATTTTGGTGGGATTCTCCTCAAAATAATTTCCTTAAGGGAAAAGATAAAATCGAAAGAAAAAAATCCGGTGTGGGAATTAGATTTTTAGTTGATAAGCTGAATTTAGATGAAAATCAGAAAAGAGAACTTGAAATTTTGGTTAGAGTTTATTTTACGGAAATCAAAGAGATCAATACTCAGATTCGTATTTCAAGAGACAAAATTGCAGAAGAATTAATAAATAATTCCAATAAGAATAGTGATTCAATTTTATTAGAGTTGACTCATCATAAAATGAACTTAGAACGAACAACGCTGGAACATTTTACTGCAATTCGAGATTTATGTAATACAGATCAAAAAATAGCATTTGATTCATTATTTGTGAAAATGATGCACCATTTTGATGGAATACCACCAAGGCACAGATTCAATAGAGGTCAAGAGAATAGGAAATGAAAAAGTATCAAAGGGAAATATCAGATATAGTACAGTTTTATATAACTGTAAAACTAAAGCTGGTTTCAGTAGTGGCTATATTATGGAGTTTGTTAAATCTTCAGAGACGAGAAAAGTTTATTAAATAATTAAAAGTCATTCCGAAATTACAAATAATGCGTTTCATTTACATTCCATTTTATAAATATCAAATATGTTGTATACAGTAAGCAAAAATTATTATAACGAATGCGAAATTGAAAAAGGAGAATATGAAGATTGCATTTTTAAAAATTGCAATTTTAGTAATCAGGATTTAAGAGATTTTATATTTACAGATTGTTCTTTTATTGAGAGTGATTTATCAAATGCTAAAATTTTAAATGCCGCTTTTAGGGATGTGAATTTTGATAAGTGTAAATTAATGGGCATGCAGTTTAATGAATGTAATCCGTTTTCATTGTCGTTTTCATTTAAGGAAACGATTCTTGATTTTTCGACTTTTTTTAAACTGAAAATTAAAAATACTCAATTTATAAACTGTAGATTGATGCAAGTAGATTTTGTGGAATCAGATTTATCTCAATCAAAATTCATTAATTGTGATTTAACTGAAGCTGTTTTTGAAAGATCTTTGTTGCAGAAAGTAGATTTTTCATCTTCATTTAACTTTAACATTGATCCTGATAATAATCAAATTAAACAAGCTAAATTTTCATCCAATAACCTGTCAGGATTACTTTTTAAATACAATATAGTTATAGAATAATTGCTATACTTTTCTTATCAAATAAATGTATTTTCTTACCAGCACTACTTATTCATTTGAATCTTAATGAGCAACCATTTTCTAAATATAACATCATAGTTATATAAATTGTAAAATCATAATAATGAGAATTAAGGGAATTATTATCATGGTATCAATATTGTTTTTCGCATTTAAATGTGATGATGGTATTAAGGAAACAACACAAAGTCAGGATCAACAGGAATTGGAACAAATCATGAAAAAGATTAAATTTTTAGCTTCCTCTTATGATTGTAGTGATGCTGAACAATGGAACTATGTAGCCTATGGAGCAAAAGCTTGTGGAGGACCTGTTGGTTATATTGCCTATCATCAACAAATTAATGAAGAAGAATTTTTAAACCTGATTGAGAAATATACAAAAGCACAGGATAATTATAACACTAAATGGGGTGTATTTTCTGATTGCTCAGTTCCTCCTGAACCCCTACATATCGTGTGTGTTGAAAATAAACCACAGTTTATTTATGAATAAATATATCCGTTAAATTGTTGTTTTCTCCTGAAATGGGAAAGTGAAATTTGAAAAGTAAAGATAATCCTGCAATAAAATTTGTAGGATTTTTTTTAATAATTACATAACGTATAAATACGTCATATGGATAATTAATAACGTATATTTGCGTCAAATTTTAAAATAAATGGTTAAAGCAAAATCAGATTTATTTCAAAAAGATTTGAATAGGAACGCTGTTTTATTTAAAGCATTAGCGCATCCTGCTCGGATTCAAATATTACAATATTTGGCTGCTTCAGAGTCATGTATTACCGGTGATATTTCAGATGAATTGCCATTAAGTCGGACAACCGTAAATCAACATATTAAAGAACTTAGAGATGCGGGACTAATAAAAGGTACTATTGATGGAGTAAAAACGAAGTACTGTTTAGATTCAAGTAAAATTGAAGAACTAAAGGAAATATTTGATGATTTTTATAAAGGATTAAATACAAAAACATATAAATGTAAATAATTATGAAGGTTTTAATTTTATGCACTGGCAATAGTTGCCGCAGTCAAATGGCTCACGGATTTTTACAGTCATTCGATGATCGAATTACAGTTTGTTCTGCCGGTACAGAAGCCTCAGGGCGTTTAAATCAAAATGCTGTAAAAGCAATGGGAGAAATAGGAATTGATATTAGTAATCATACTTCTGATTCTGTAACGAAATATTTAAATGATGAATGGGATTATGTAATTACAGTTTGCGGTGGAGCCAATGAGTCATGCCCAGCTTTTGTAGGTAAGGTTGACAGTAGATTACATATTGGTTTTGATGATCCTTCACATGTAAAAGGTACTGACGATTTTATATGGAGCGAATTTATTCGCGTAAGAGATGAAATCAAAAATGGTTTTTATCAGTTTTATGAAAAAGAAATTAAACCAAAATTGTAATTGTTACAATGGGAAATAAAGATAAAAGGATTGGGTTTTTCGAAAAGTATCTTACCATTTGGGTGGCCATTTGTATTGCAGGAGGTATTTTTATTGGAAATATATTGGGCGAATCAGTCCAGGTTTTAAGTGAAATGGAAGTGTTTAATGTAAATATTCCTGTAGCTGTTCTTGTTTGGTTTATGATATATCCCATGATGCTTCAAATTGATTTTTCGAGCATTAAAAATGTGGGTAAAAGACCAAAGGGATTAATATTAACTTTAGTTGTAAATTGGTTGATAAAACCCTTTACAATGGCATTTTTTGCATGGATATTTTTCTCTAAATTATATTCTGCCTTTATAACTCCAGAATTAGCAGGTGAATATATTGCAGGTGCTATTTTACTAGGTGCAGCACCATGTACTGCCATGGTATTTGTTTGGAGTTATCTCACAGATGGCGATCCTAATTATACATTAGTTCAGGTTTCAGTTAACGATTTAATAATATTGGTAGCCTTTGTACCTATTGTTGGGTTTTTACTTGGAATTACCAAAGTGCAGGTTCCGTATGAAACACTGGTTTCAAGTGTGGTTATATTTGTTGTCATACCCTTGTTTTCAGGATACATTACGAATAAGTATTTTGTAAATAGAAAAGGGGCTGAGTGGTTTAAAACGGTATTTCTACCGAAATTTAAACCGGTTTCAATACTGGCTCTTTTATTAACTCTTGTATTATTGTTTGCTTTTCAGGGTAATACCATAACTAATAATCCACTT
>JBNKGY010000297.1:0-4203 GCA_050290065.1 Marinilabiliaceae bacterium | reverse complement strand
TCTCAAAAATTTATATTGTAAATCAATCATTTACTGAAATTTGAGCTCGCTAATTTTAATCGAACTCAGGTTATTAGTAATACTTAGTAAACATACTGGCATCTAATTAAAACATCAGACCAAAACCAGCGTTGAAAGTTTTTTTAGCTTTATCATCAGCAGCTGTTTTAACAAATTGAATATCTGTTTTAACCGCTACATTTTTAGCCACCTTCCATGTTAAACCTGTTGTAAACACATTTACATCATTAGTATTATTTTTCAAAATACCATTTTCTACAGTGTTTTGAGTATTGTATTTTTCAATTCTGGCAAAAGGAATTAGTTCATTATCTGTTGAAGCTACACTTTTAAGGATATTATATCCTGCTTCAACATAATAACCTATCATAGAGCTCCCTAAGTCACTACTTGCAAAATCGTTATACTCTTTAGTGTTACCTAATTTATTATAATATAATTGACCTTTTAACTGTAAGCCACTGTTTGAATATCTGAAATCGGCACCAATCATGGCAATATTCACAGTTGATGAATCGGCAATGGCTTCTGCTGTTTTATCTTCTTTATCGATGCCATCATAAAGAGTACTTTGAGTTTTTCCAAAATATCCAGATAATCCAACATTCAATCCTCTGATGCCAAAGAACTCCACTTTAGCAGCTAAATTCGGCGAGCTGATATAGGACTCAGCACCTTTTTGACGGCCTTTTCGTAATCCGTTTTTCCCACTTAGTTTGCCTGATCCATCATAGCCATTAAATCCATTCATGATATATGCTTGGTAACGAATACTGGCAGGCAGGTAATTTCCAACTACCCCTATTCCTATTTCACGCCATGTTGTTGGAGCAATGAGTTTATCAATATGTGGACGTTCAACTCCATTAAAGGTATTGGGTTCGTGATACTCATTTGTAATACCCATTGGTGTTAACATTAATCCAGCTCTTAGATTCAGGTTGTTGTTTAATTTATATTGAAGAAAAGCTTGCTCAATATATACTTCACTTACATGCTCATACTCTATTTCTGAGATAAACTGTGTACGTTTATTAAATTGATATCCAAAAAGTAATACTACCCTATGAACATCAAGTGTTCCATTATTTCTTACATCGCTGCTCAACGCCTGATTGTAATGTGCTTCTGCATAACCTCCAATGGATAAATTTCCTTCTGTATTCAGTAATTTTTCTGCGGCATTGGAGTACAGGTTTGTTATTTCAGTCTCCTGTGCTGAAATTGAAAAAGTAGCAACTAAAAACGCAAATAGTAAAAATCTGTTTTTCATGTTTTTAAAAATTAGTATCAAGTATCAAATATCAGGTATCAAGATGAATACAGAGACGTATAGACGCTTAGTTTTTAATCTTGTTCCTTTGTATTTAATACTACATCATGATGTGTTTATGTTTTATGTTTCTTACGTGTTATTGATCTTTCTAAGATCATTTTCATGTTCTAGAAGTCTATCATCAGCGATACCTCCTTGAATATTTATTGTGATTTATTTTGATACAAAAATACTGGCATGTTATGTGTGCTGAAATACCAATAAATAGGTAAAGGAGTGCCGAAAAGGCTCTGTGGTAGTATAATTTGTGAGGATTAAACTTTCTGTAAATACATGCTTTGCGAGTGTATGTATCAGAAATAGAGGGGGATATAGGTATTTTTGTTCAGTTTGTTTTAGCAAATAGTATAGTAATTTTATCCCTAAATTGAGGTATAAACAAATCATGAGTGACATTTTTTGTCAAAAAAACCCGGATGTTTAAACAACCGGGTTTAATAACCTAAGTTCAATTAAAATTTAGAAATCAGATTGATAGGTATTTATTTTTTTGTTTGATAGAATTATTACAAGCTCCAGTATTCAAGCTCTTTTATTTTGCCTCTGTATATGCCTTTAATATCCACAAAAAGTGCATTGTCAATGGTTATTCCTTTGAAATAGTCCTCCGTTAAGTCGATGTATTCTTTGTGGTTTACCGCAACAATTACAGCCTCGTATTTATCTTTAATTTCAGAGATAAGTTCATAACCATATTCTTCCTTCACTTCTTCGGAAGAAGCATAGGGATCAACAACATCAACATTGGCACTAAATGAAACCAACTCATTGTATACATCAGCCACTTTAGAATTCCTGATATCGCTCACGTTTTCTTTAAAAGTGGCACCCATAATAAGAATTTTCGCCCCGTTAACTTTGTGACCTTTTTTAATTAATTTTTTAATAGTCGTTTCTGCAATATAACTACCTATGGAGTCATTAATCACCCTTCCGCCATCAATTATTTTTGTATGATAGCCAAGTGCATTTGCCTTGTAGGTTAGATAGTATGGGTCCACACCTATACAATGACCACCGACTAAGCCAGGAAAGAACTTTAGAAAATTCCACTTAGTACCTGCTGCTTCAAGAACTTCATAGGTGTTAATATCTAACCGGTTAAATATTAATGAAAGTTCATTCATTAAGGCGATATTCACATCACGTTGTGTGTTTTCAATAATCTTAGCTGCTTCGGCTACCTTAATGGAACTGGCTTTATATATCCCGGCTTTAATAATTGACTCATATACCTCCGCAATAATGTCCAGAGCCTCCTGATCACTGCCGGATACAATTTTCAGAATTTTGGTAAGTGTATGTTCCCTATCACCCGGATTAATTCTTTCAGGAGAATAACCAACTTTAAAATCGGTTCCAAATTTTAGACCTGATTCTTCTTCTAAAATTGGAATACAATCATCTTCTGTACATCCTGGATAAACCGTAGATTCAAAAACCACGATGTCTCCTTTTTTAAGTGCCTTGCCAACCGTTCTTGTGGCTCCAAGTAAAGGTCTTAAATCCGGCAAGTTGTGTTCGTTTATTGGTGTTGGAACGGCAACAACATGAAAACTTGCCTCTTTAAGGTCCTCAATGCTTGAGGTGAATTTAATATCACAACCATCGAAGGCACTTTCATCAAGTTCTTTACTTGGATCAATGCCTTTTCTCATCAACTCCAGTCGATCGTCTTTTATATCAAACCCAATAACTTTCATTTTTCGGGCAAACTCAAGTGCAATAGGCAGTCCAACATAACCCAGTCCAATTAATGATAATTTTGTTTGTTTGTCATATAGTTTCTTCAGCATCTTTTATGTGTGTTTAGATTATTTTATAGTTTTGAAAAGTAAATTGATGAATTTTATGCTTAGAAACATTGTTTTTTTGATTGTTGAACTAAAAAGTTTGATCTGTGTGCAAAAAAGTGATTTTAATATCTGAAATAAAACCTTGAAATTTTAATTGTTAAGGACTTACTGAATACGACATTAGTTTTCACCTTTAAATCAATAGATACAATCCTGGTAAAGCTCAGTAGATCAAGTTTAGAAACCAAAGTTTAAGCCAAAGGCAAACATATTATTGTCGTTAATATAAGGTGTTGGTGTATAAATCTCCGCATCAACTCCTGAAATGGAATAGTTTTCGTATTCTGCAAAAATGTAAGCATCGTTGATGAGCTGATATAACACCCTAAGGCGGGTTGTTGATTTACCATACCTTTCTTCTTCCATAAAAGGATATCCTTTTTTGTCATCTCCCCACAGGTTTGTAATACTATTGGTTTCTTCTAATATTTTTTGGTTGTCTCGCCCTTTTCTTACCTGACAATAGGATAGTAAAATATCAAGACCTCTGATGGGTTTATATCGGGCTGCAATATAGATTTCATCCGCATTGTCTTTTAAATAATGTCCCATGTTATACCGGTTGCTTTCATAGGTTAATGAAGGAATAAAGTGGGTGTAAGTAAACGGATTTGTTCTTGTGTATTCAGCTGTTAAGCTTACGTCAGGCAATAGATTAGTAGCTCTGACGCCCAGTTTAACACTTACCAGGTTTGATTGTTTTTCTTTATTGAAGGCATTGGATAGAGATATCTCATCAATGAAGACGGATGTATAAAGGTGCCAGTTATTGATCTGCCTTGAGCTGATATCAAAAAACATTTGAGCATTATGGCCTACACTATTTCGTGAGGCATTGTAAGTATGATCAACAGATTTATAGAATAAAAACGGAATTAAAAAGGCCGGATTGACTTCTCCATCACTATAAATAATACTATTCCCGAATGAAAAATGTAGTTTTTTCCAGGGTTTGATAGTAAACATGTTTGCGGCCGTGAATTTGTTGGT
>JBNKGY010000296.1:0-4254 GCA_050290065.1 Marinilabiliaceae bacterium | reverse complement strand
TTTCGCAAACATTCCTTGAAACTCAATATTTATAAGCGATTTGAGCCATTAATTTTATATCGAACTCAGGTTAATACAAACAAAATATTTCGATTATACAAATTTGAGATTTTAAGTTTAGTCCTTTTCTTGTTTAACGAATTCAAAGATAACAAAATCCTGATTTCATTATAATCTCACTACATTCTGAAAATTATTGCCTAATTGATTATTTATGTCATTTTTATGTCGAACTCAGGTTAATAATAATTAAAAATCAATCGAATAGTACGACCTGTGGTATCATTAAATAAATACCAAAACCAATTTATCCATAAATAATGTACGAAAATACATCCTTAAAAGAGAGTTGTACTTTAATTTTGTTAATTGAGATATGATACACAAATGATATCAATTTGAAAGTAGATAAATAACTTATTGATATCTTATAGTAAGTGCTAAAATTCAATGATATAATTCAATGGGATATTATATCAGATATTTGAATGAAAAAGCTTCGAATTCAAGGCTTTTTAGATCTGATAAAAGGGTGTTTAATTCCTCTGTCTCTTAACCAATTCTGCTTATTTCCTGAAGTTTTAATTCATCTAATACTTGAATATCCTTGCCCTCCAATTCAAGAACTCCATCCTTTTCCAGCGATTTTAACAGTTTAACAGCACTTTCTGTGGAGATGCCGGCAAAGTCAGCCAAATCTTTGCGAGTGAGAATTTGAAATAAATCCGGGTATTGAGGTTTCAGGTTGTTAATGTATAGGAGAGCTTCTGCCATGCGACCGTTCATTTGTTTGTAAAGCACTTTTCTGAGGGTTTCATATAAATTGTTATTTTGTTCAGAATATCTTTTAATCAGACTTAAACCAAAAATACCGTTTGAACTAATGATTTGGGCAATAGCAGTTTTCTCCACCAAAAAAACATGACAATCGGTTAAGGCTACTGAAGAGTAGTTAAAAGTGTTATCAGAAAATACCGAGGATAAGCCAATAAATTCGCCCGGTTGTATAATTCGTAAATTGTAGCTTTTGGTCAAATCGCTTTCTATATATTGCAGCGCCAATCCTTTTACAACAAATAATACATAGGATGCAAATGTACCCTGTTTGGTCAGGTTATCTCCTTTACGAAATAACACCTGAGTCTTACTTAATTTTACCAATTGCTTTTCTTCGGAATTAAGCGCCTGAAAACATGGGGCATTTAAATCGCAAATAAAATCTATATCGTTTTCTTTGATGGTCTTCATTGTTGCATAGATTAAAAGATGTTATGTACAAAAATAGAATCAATTTTATGAAATAGGTCATGCTCAATTAAAAAGTTGAGGAAGATCAATTTAAAAACCGAATTCGTTCAAGTGTATTTATGCTAATTTATTGCCTGGGATGAAATAGATTTGTCAAGACAAAAAGATACAAGCAAAATGTGTATCAAAAACGGAAATAGAATACTAAAAATATAAAGCATGGAAAACATTGTAATTATCGGAGGGGTTGCCGCTGGAGCTACAGCAGCAGCAAAGGCAAGAAGATTATCACCAGAGGCTAAAATAGTAATGCTTGAGGCCGGTCCCGACATTTCATTTGCCAATTGTGGATTGCCATATTATATAGCGGGCGATATTAAAAGTCGCTCAAAATTAATTCTTCAAAGTCCGGAAAGCTTTCATGAGCAATATGGCGTTGAGGTGCATACTCACACTCTTGTTTCAGAAATAGATGCCAAAAAACATGTAGTTAAGTCGGTAGATAGTCGCTCAGGTGAAACAAAAAACTTTGAGTATACCAAGCTTATTTTGGCACAAGGTGGACGTCCATTAAAGCCAGAATTGCCAGGGGCAGATAAAGATCATGTGTTTACCCTATGGACACTAGAAGATATGGATAAGATTTCGGCACACCTGGAAGATGAAAAACCGAAAAATGCGGTAGTTGTTGGAGGAGGTTTTATTGGACTGGAAATGGTTGAAGCTTTGGCGAAGAGAGGCTTAAATGTACATGTGGTTGAAAAAATGCCTCATGTAATGTCTATTATGGAAAGTGAAATTGCTGGTTTTATTGAGCAGGAATTACATGGATATGGTGTAGGTGTACATACAAATGCAGGTGTAACAGAAATTAAATCAAATGCTGTAATATTAGATAACGGTAAGGAATTGGAAGCCGATATGGTAATAATGTCCATTGGAGTTCGACCCACCTTACAATTGGCCATTGATGCAGGATTAAATGTAGGAGAGGCCGGTGGCTTGTTAGTGAACAGCCAATTACAAACCTCAGATCAGGATATTTATGCCGCAGGTGACATGGTAGAAATCGAACACCGGGTAAATGGCAAAAAAGTGCGTATCCCATTGGCAGGTCCGGCAAACCGTCAAGGGCGCATTGCAGCAGAAAATGCCTTGGGAGGTAAACATCATTACCGTGGAGCTATTGGAACTTCTGTGGTAAGAGTATTTGAGGCTGTTGCCGGAACAACTGGTTTATCACTTAAACAGGCTCTTTCTTTAGGTGTGGATGCAGAGGCTATTGTGGTGCATAAAGAGCATCATACTTCATATTATCCGGGAGCCGAAACAGTAACCGCCCTGGTAGTGTATGATAAAAATACAGGGGTTGTATTGGGAGGACAAACTGCCGGTTACAAAGGTGCTGATAAAAGGTTGGATGTGATTGCTACTGCCACAGCCTCAAAGTTAACCGTAAGCGAAATCGCTGATATCGACTTTGCTTATTCCCCTCCAATCGGAACGGCTAACGATGTGATGAATATGGCTGCTTATGTGGCCGAAAACCGGATGTCTGGCTATAGTCCTTCAGTAACAAGTTCAGAGTTGGATGTCTTGATAAAAGATAATGATGTTATTTTTATGGATGTGCGTGATGTGTTTGCATACGATAAGAGTCATGTAGAAGGCGCTGTTCATATTCCATTGGAAGTATTGTCGGATCATTTAAAAGCTTTGCCTAAAGATCGTATGATTTTGGTTTATGATGAAAATGGTAAAAAAGGACATCAGGCTTTAAGGACTTTAATGGGAGCTGGATATAGTAATGTGATAAATATTTTAGGAGGACATATATCGATGCAACGTTATGCCATTTCCGTAGGATTTGAAAATATGAACCTTCAACTTTTACCTATTGAAGAAAAGAGTATTGGCGAAGAAAAAGAAGTAGAAAAAGATACGCCCCCTAAAAAGGAAGAAAAGCCAGATGATAATCGTCCATTGATTGTAGATGTAAGAACTCAAGGGGAGTTTATGAGTGGAGCTTTTCCGAATGCCATTAACATTCCTTTAGACGATATAATGCGAAATAATGCAGATTTAGGACCCAATCCAAATCGTGAAATAGTAGTGTATTGTGCATCAGGAGCAAGGTCAGCCTATGCCAAACAGGTATTAATGCAAAGAGGATATACAAATGTGATGAATGGAGGAGGAATATCTGCTATGATGAATCGTATGCGGAATTAAAATGGCAAAGGGTGGTGAAGTGGAGTATATTGCAAGAGGAGTGAGGGTGGTATCTGTTTATCTTAAAAGAAATGTAAGTAATTGAAGCTTAAAATTTCTGTAGTATTTAACGACCTACCAATATGTTGTGTGAAAAATGGTCTTGATATTTACTGTAAATTGATCCTTTAATTGTCAGGTTAGATTAATTATTTGGATTGACGAATTACATAAAATAACTTCAATAGTTCAGAAACACAATTATTGGATTCGGATGACGCTTATTATCAATGATTGTTGAAGCGCCTTTAACCTCTTCTGACAGAGTGGATGTAAAATCTATGAATACCAGATTTACAAAAAAAGAAGAGTGATTAGTCCCATTCCAGTTCAATATTGTTGTGGAATTGTCGGAAATTGGAGAGGTTGAAATGATAACAAAAAATCAGGAGACAGTATATGGATCAAAAAACGTACAGTTATGGCAGGGCCAGTCCAGAATAAAGGTGAAGTCTGTACTACTTTGTTTCGCTGGCGTTTGGCGATGCCTTGGTTACTAGTGGTTGCAGTGCCACGCTTCTTTTTTATACCATAGAGAAAGAAAGATTTATATGTTTGGTTGCAAAACGAGGTAAACGAATCGCTTGAGTTATTAGACAATGAAATCATAAAAGATGAAGCAGTCAAAATCGTCTTTTCTTCCAGTAAAAACTTCCTGATTAATAACCTGAGTTCGATATAAAATTAATGGCTCAAATCGCTTATAAATATTGAGTTTCAAGGAATGTTTGCGAA
>JBNKGY010000295.1:0-4241 GCA_050290065.1 Marinilabiliaceae bacterium | reverse complement strand
GGTATTTCCTGTTTCAACTGAAAACCAGTTATAATTCAACATACCCTCGTTAGCAGTCAATTGAATGGCATTACCCACACATTCCTGCTCAAGACCTTCAATCCACAAAGAATTATACGATGAAAAATAGCCAAAACTAGTGCTGCCAGATTCACTCTCAGAACCATTTTCATCCAAAACACATAAATGAAATAACCCAGAAGTATTTTCTATAAAATATGGAGATCCGGTTGTTATATCATCCAAATTAACAGTAGTACAAACCCAGGAATCCATACCTGTACCCTGCCCGGAAACAGTTTGCCAACTTTTAATGTATTTTTTTAAAATGAGCTCATTCCCCAAATTATCATAGATAATAAATGATTTTATGTCCTTTCTTTTTACAATAATACTTAGCCAGAAATCCCGGTTAAAAATTCGTGTAAAAGATACCTTGTTAGAACCATTACAATTATAACTAGGCAAAATGCCACTACTTAATTCATTTGCAGAACTGGTTGTTGTATTAACTAAACCTGTTACTTGATAGGCATATACTTTTTTAGTTGCATAAATAAATATGGAATGATCTGAAATATCAAATTCAGCAACTTCACCTTTTTGAAGTGATTTTGTGTTTTTTGTAGTATTATTTAAGAACACCATAGTATTGTCTTCAATAGCCATAACAAATACTTTTTGTACAGTATTTGTATTTTTAAAACTATCAGGCGACTTGCTTGTATTTATGGCTACATACTCTGTTCCCAGAGCATCCACAGGAACTAGTTGATCCCCAATTAAATCATTGGGATGACTATCCAAATCTTCCACAATAGCATCATCGGAAATGGTTACTGCAATTCTTTTATCAGCATTAATTTGTGTTCCGGCCAAAGATGCCGAATTAGAAATTTCACTACATTCAATACAAAATGTTTGTCCTTTATTTAATGTAATTTGAAATGTGTCGTTTGCTAAATGTCCGGTTATATCAATAGACGGAATAATTTCTATGATAGTATTATCCTCAGTAGCGACAATATCTGCTTTCTCATTTGCCTTCCCTCCAAAGTCCTGGCAATTTTGATAGATATTTTGAGAAGGAATAAAAAATTCATTGCCTAAAGCATTATTTCCTTTTAAAATAAACTTCTCTGAGTTATTCGGATTACTTATATCGTAATAAACAGTAATATCAGCATCTGATTTAATATACAAACCAAAATCATTTACACTATTAGAAGGAGTGTTTTCTATCTCCGACTTATCCATTTCAAAACTGTACTGAGAACTGGAAGAAACTTTAAAGCTTTTTAAAATTCTATTATTTTCGGCGGGTAATGATACAGTAACATTAGCATCTTTATCGTATGCACTCACTCTTAAAAATACAGGTGAATCTCCATTTCCTTCCCAGGTATCAGGTGCAACAAACCAGAATTCCTGATCAACTTGTGCATTTATTTGAATGCATACTGAATAAAAAATCAGTAAATGAAGTAAGTTTAATATTACAGGTCTCATATTAGTTCAGTTAAATGTAATTCAACATTGTATAACAAGACTCTACCTGCATCGACACAATAAATAGGATCAGGCATTTAGGACGTTAAAGCATTTGTCAGTTAAACCAACAAATAGTGGATCTTGGTTCCATGTTATAAATAATGATGCATATAACAATATAGATATACATGAAAGTAATAATATTTACGGATTGTATGGCTATATGTTTCAGCAAAAAACATCACAATACACTAATTATTAATACATTAACCTTACCTTAAAAGACATTAACCTATAAATACTGTATGTTTATGGAACAAAAATACCCTTTGATAGAAAATATTGCTTTTTTTAACTAAATGGAATTTTTCTTTGGAAAGAATAGGTCTATGACATCACTATCAAGGGCCTAAAAAATCAATAAATGTCAATTGTAATTGAAATTCTCAAAATGAATTGAAAACAATTCACTGAGCAAATATTAAAAATTTCTCAATGATTTCATACTTGACCTGATTCTTCGTTCGATGATCCTATCTGGATTGCGTAAGTAAAATGAATTTATAGTATAACCGATGGAAACCTCATGGTTATTTTTCGATACCATTTTATCATTATTCGTAAATTCAAATGCATAACGAACCTGAAGATTACTGTTAATATATACTCCCAAAGATGTTGAAGTAACACCTTCGCTGTGATGTGCCAATCCAATAGATAATATATCATTATAATTGAACTGTGCACCTGCGTTCCATATAACTTCTCCAGCTTCATAAAAACTCAAATATGCCTTAGGTTTAATGGTTAACTGATCTGATACTGGTAATGAATACCCCGCTGATGTAATTATTGACCTTCCCCTTTCTAATACATCCCAAACATTAAAACCCATTTCATTTTTAAGCTTTAAAATATGTGGAACTGATACTCCGACATAATAATTTGAAGAATATAAAAATGACCCAAATCCCGAATTAAACTGAATTTTATATTGTTGATTTTCTGCAAAATATGGATCATTTGAATGTGTCAGATTTAATTCATTAAATCCATTTTGTCCTCCCCTAACACTACCATCAATACCTAAGGAAAGAAGTGTGGAATTTGACAATTTGATTAAGTAAGCATAAGCAAAGTTTCCTTTATATATGGTAGTTACACCTGTTTTAAAAAGATTAAATGAACCCCCAATGGACATTTGTGAATTATTTAATGGAGAATGGGCTACCAATTGATATTTTTGAGGCGCTCCCTTAATTCCCATCCACTGACGTTGAGCGAATAAATCAATTGAAAGAGCATTATCAACCCCTGCATAGGCAGGATTAAGGAATAATTGGGAATATAAATATTGGGATACTGATTCTCGTCCCTGAGCACAAATATCATAGAAACCAATATTGATAACCGTTACAAATAATATTTTTATTATAAATCTCTTCAACTTTTACAATTTAACTTGAATGAATCTAATTTTTATTTATTTATATAAATGACCCCGGTATACTCCTTCTTTTTTTCAATCACCTTTAGCACATAATAATAGTTTCCATTATCTAGAATTAGTCCATCAGTTCCGGAAATATTTGAACTTCCATCCCAATTATTATTATATTCATCAGACTTAAAAACAATTGTACCCTGACTATTAAAGATCATTATTTTCATAGTTTCACCATTAAGATCGGGTATATTAAAAACATCATTAAACCCATCTCCATTAGGTGATATACCTTGAGGGATAAATATACTATTAGAAACAGAACCTATAACATCAATTACCAACCATGCTTGAGAACAATCTCCCTCTACATCGCATACTTCATATTTTAATGAATCCTTTCCAACAAAATCATTGTTGAACTGAACACTAATCATTAAATCATTTTCTACTTCCGAATAACCATTTTCTAAATCTTCAACAACAGACAAACTCAAAGGTAAATCATACAAGCCCTTGTCATTTATTAAAACATCCAATTTAGGTTCTTCTCCTTGATCTATGGTATAATAATCATTATTTGTTATTGGAATGAAATCAACATCTTCTACAACTACTGTTACTTCAGCTTCATCACAATCTCCATCATTGTTACATACGCTGTATCTAAACTCATCAATGCCAATAAATCCCTGATCCGGAGTAAATATAACATTGAAATTTTCAACTGACAGAGTTGCGTGTTCAGGGCTTTCAATAATAGTCAATTCTTTAACACCACTAAGTAAACCATAGTCGTTATTAAGCACATTAATAACTTCTGTGGCTCCTTCTCCCATTGAAACAAAATCGGAATTGGCAACCACGGATAAAGCTTGATTAGTCTGTAAAGTAATATTCTGAGCTTTGATTTGTGTCAAAGACAGAAAGAACATAATAACCCAAAGTTTAAAAATATATTTACACATAAATTGAACTTAGTCTCAATCATTTACCGCCTTTGTATACTACCAACTTAAACCAGAATAGCGGGATTTCTTATTTTGACGAATAATGGAACAGGGAATAGCCTTGTGCTTCAAGTTGTTACAAATTGAATATTTCAATACTAACTGATATGCACTACCATAATCAATTTGAGCACCAGTTAATCCCAGTTGCCATTCTACACCAAAACTAATCTTTTTATAATTAACTCCAACTGTTGTCCCCCAACCTAAACTTTTTCCAAATTTATCATCCATCGTTCTTCGATAGGACACTAATCCCCAAAGAGCATAATCTGGATCAGGCGTTGGGAATGTTC
>JBNKGY010000294.1:0-4284 GCA_050290065.1 Marinilabiliaceae bacterium | reverse complement strand
CCCTGCAAAATTTGCCTTGTATATCAGCCTTTTATGTCAATCTGAATTATAAAATTTTAATCGAACTCAGGTTAATATATCTTCGAAATACATTCAATACAAATTTGCAGCTTACCACCATTGGTTCACCAGTTTCTCACAAACTATTCGCATATCTATGGCGAACAATCTGCGAACATTTTGCGAAGCGACTGCGAAGAAGTGCGAAGCCGTCCCGAAGCGTATGCGAAGACATCCCGAAGAACATGCGAATAAAGGTCGAAAAAAATCAATTTTGGAACTGAAAACAGCTAAAAAGTGACAAAATGGGAACTCAAAAGTCTTATTTCGGCAAAAATCGGAATTATCATACCAAATCGAACCAAATTTGAAAAAGGTTTTTAAATCCACATTTTATATATACCTATGTATCAATACTATACAAGGGTAAAAAGTAACTGTAAAACTTCTGTTATTTTTTGGATCCCCATCTGCTACTACTTTAGTTCATACAAAATCGGCCGAAATATTGTTTAACCCGACTTCCCTGTTTAACTGATCAATTAACCAGGGAGGTAATAACAAAACAAAGAATGATTTAAAGAATTTTGTCATTGGTTCACTAGGTACTTTAAGTGTATTAGAATTGGTAGATACACAAATATTAAATACTCAGGATGCAGATCCTCAAACTGTAATGATTAGAACAGCACAAACCCTGATAGAAATGAAATTGACTTCGTAATCTAGCTTGGTCTGATAAACAATAATATTTAATACACTAAAAAATAACGCTCAAAAATATTGGAATTTTAATTCATTGCATATATATTTGAATAACAAAATATCATACAATATTAACCTAAACCCAAACTTATAATATGGCAAATCCTATACCATAGTCGTATTTTACGCTCCTTTCAACAAATCAATAATCAAATTTTTTAATAACCTATCTAAGCCAAAATCATGAAAAATTTATTTTTCGTCATTGCTATTTCTATGCAATGCTTTGCCACTGCTCAACTAAACATTACCAACTTAAATCAAGATCTGATTATTGATTTTGATAATTCCACTGAAGGAATAAACAATAGCACTTTTAATGCCGGTGGATTCAACTCTTCTCCTGCCGAAGGCCAATTAAACTCTAATGGTATTATTGTGAATGGTCTTTCTGATGGAGATATGGTTTTTGGAGAAACTTATACTGACGGCGATTATGGTCGCAAATATTCATTAGGTGGAGTATCAACAGGAGGTATATATGCATTTGAAGTTTCCAGTGAAAACATTGCTCTGGGTATTCAACCAACAGGAAGTGATATTGCACCAGGTGAAATTATTATTAAAATCAGTAACAACCAGAACCAAGCTATAACGCATTTATCTGTTAGCTATGATGTGTATCATTTTAATAATGAAAACCGATCCAGCATAATTAACTTCTGTTCAAGTGCAGACAATCAGATTTATACGGACTATCCTGAATTAAATATTGAAACTTTACCTAATGCAGATACCGAACCTGTATGGACCAAAGAAAGTAAATCAATAACCATTACATCTGCACTAAACCAGGGCGATATAATGTTTTTAAAATGGACTATTGACGATTTAGAAGGTTCAGGATCTAGAGACGAATTAGCATTGGATAATATCATCATTAATGCTTCCGGAGATACAGGTACACCAACGGATGTGAATAAAAAACCTGCTGCCTCCATTAAAATTTTCCCTAACCCATGTCATAATAAATTGATGATTGAATCAGCAATTCAAATTACAAATATTGAAATTTTTAATAGCCTGGGTCAGCCGTTGAACAAGTATCTTGTCATTGAAACAACCATGCAAACTATCTCTACAGATGAGCTTTCAAATGGAGTTTATCTGATCAGAGTAACAGATACAAACAACAATGTTACCTGTAGTAAAATAATAAAACGATAAATCTATATTTTTACCTCTATGTCAATAGACTAATATCCGGAATCATTTATATTTTCTGCATATTTGGGGTAAAGGAACTGTTCTGTTTTCGACTTTGGAAATAATGAGCAGTTCCTTTTTATTATGGATTAATTGAATTCGTAATAAGTATTGAGAAGTGAAGAAACAGGTTGGTCTGATTTCACGTTGCAGTAGAGTTTCATATGAAGATCGCTGCTCTACACCTTGTTTCCTACTTTAATAATGAAAAAATACAGCATGATAAAGCCAACTGCAAAAAGCAACCATACAGGTACTCCAAAAGCACCGGGAATTGTACCAACAAGTAAGGATACAACTCCTACTAATATTGCATAGGGCATTTGTGTTTTAACATGATTCAGATGATTACACGAACTGGCTAATGAGCTTAATATAGTTGTATCTGATATTGGAGAGCAGTGATCTCCAAAAACACTCCCGGCCAACACCGTAGAAACCACATTGTAAAATATAGGAAGCGCTTCATCAGGTGAAAATCCAAAGTCCATAGAGATTTTCCAGCAGGCAGGTAAAACTAAAGGATAAATAATGGCCATTGTACCCCATGAGGAACCTGTACTAAAAGAAATTAGGGCAGAAAAAACAAATGCAAGAGCAGGTACCCAATAAGGACTTAAATTTACATATCTTAATATATCAGTTATAAATACAGCAGTATGCAAATGCTCCGTAATTAATGCAATACTCCAGGCTAATATTAAAATTAATACGGCATTAAACATGGTTTTAAATCCATTTACCAATCCTTCAACCGCATCTCTTAAACTCAATACACGCTGAGCTGTTGTTAATATTAAAGCAACCAAAACACCACTCAACGATGACCAAATTAAAGCTTTAAAGGAATCCGCACTACCCACAATAACAGATAATTTAGATGCTAAACCAATATCATGTCTGTGCCAGGTTTCTGCATTCCACCCGGTATATATTAAACCGGCGATAGTCCCTAATACCACAATCATTACAGGAATAAATGCATTATACCACCTTCCTTTCACCTCATTATCGGCATTTATCTCGTGAGTAATTTGTGGCATATGCGAAGGTTTTAAATCATCAGGAACAATTCCATTTTGCCTGGCTGCTAATTCCTTTTTATACATCGGACCAAAATCACGTTTTAACACAATCAGTAATAATACAAAACCCAGTGTGAAGACCGGGTAAAAAGAGTAGGACAAAGATTCCAGAAAAACCTGGTATGCAGACTGATTTATACCCAATTGACTGATACCTTCCTTGATATAACTCAATTCGGCACCAATCCACGTGGTAATAAAAGCAATGGAGGCTATAGGTGCTGAGGTGGAATCCACAATATAGGCCAGTTTTTCTCTGGATATTTTTAAACGGTCAGTAACCGGGCGCATAGTATTACCCACTACCAGGGTGTTGGCATAATCATCAAAAAAAATCATCAACCCCATAAGCCAGCTTATAAACTGCCCCGACTGTGGGTTTTTTGCATACCTGGATAATAGATCCACAATACCCTTCATTCCACCGTTTAAAGTCACCAATGCCACCATTCCGCCAATTAACATTGAAAAAATAATAATAGATAAATGGTCGGTATTAAATAACGCGGATAAAGCATAAGTATCTACCACACTAAATAATCCTTTAAACAGGCTGATGAAAAATGAATATCCCTTATACTTGAATATTATGGTTGTTCCAACCAGTAAACCTACAAACAAAGATGAAAAAACCTCTTTTGTTATTAAAGCCATTAAAATAGCAATTAGCGGAGGTAATATGGAAAACCATAAAGGTATGGCACTTACTGTTTTTGAATATAAATCCTCTCCCTTATCCACTATCCGAAGTTCAGATGATGAATGAAACGAGGCCTCAAAAAAATATTTCCCGTCACTCACAAATAATGTCTGCTTCTGTCTATCTAAATAAATATCCAACGAGGCATAAAGACTATCAGGTACACCACTATAATCAACTTCAACACGGGTTGGAATGGAAGAAACTAAAATATCAGGAAAAACGACACTTACCGAATCATTTTGACCTTTCGCAGTAATAAAAATAGTTGTTAAACAAACAACTATAACCATTTTAAATAGAGACATGTATAAAAAATTATAAAACTGAGTTCATAATTTAGTTTTGAACACAGGCTAAAATGATTCAAATTGATAACAAATATAACCGAAACTTATTTTGAATGAAATATTGAGAGGTATTAACTAGAGAAATCGCCTTTAATCTAAATAGTGCCTGTCCATAAAGTGGGGTGTTTGGATTATAAAGTTTAAATACAAGGCGTGTGAAAAATTCAAACCGCAGTAT
>JBNKGY010000293.1:0-4293 GCA_050290065.1 Marinilabiliaceae bacterium | reverse complement strand
ATTTTCAACTACTTGCAAAGATAATAATTTATAAGATTCACCCAACGGTAATATTATTTCTAAAAGCGATTTCCCTAGTAAAAGCCTTGGATCCGCTCAAAAAACTTCTAATTCTCAAATTCAATCATGGATATTTAATATTGTTTCATTAGCCCGAGTCGAAAGTCATGAATTTTCTGAAAATATAGACTTAACAGAATTTTTAGCTACTAAAAATAGATAACATTATTATTTTCATAAACTGAACAATTCCAATATTAATTAAAACTAGAATTGTTCAGTTTAAAGTTCTAAAACCTTTTGCTACTCTAACACTACACCAACAGGACAATGGTCAGAACCCATAATCTCATTCATGATAAAGGCATCTTTGATATTGGGTAAGAATTTTTCTGAAGCCAAAAAATAATCGATTCTCCAGCCTACATTTTTACCTCTTGCTCCGGCTCTGTAACTCCACCATGAATAAA
Source organism: Marinilabiliaceae bacterium (assembly GCA_050290065.1). GTDB lineage: Bacteria > Bacteroidota > Bacteroidia > Bacteroidales > Marinilabiliaceae > Saccharicrinis. Next base: position 3,823 of record JBNKGY010000293.1, on the reverse strand, counting down.
TATCCGATTGCTCCGGATAAAAATGACGAAAAGTGTCAATCAATCCTCCCTGAGTATATCGATCCATGCCATCTATTTCTTCCTGCATAAAACCTGCAGATTTATTATAATTAGCTTTGGGACGCGCTATATCAATTGGTTTATGAGCTACATTAAAATCTCCGCAGCTTAATATGGGTTTTCTCTTTTCAAGATTTTTCAGATAGTCAAAAAATGCCTTATCCCATTCCTGTCTGTAATCTAACCTTTTTAATGCACTACCCGAATTGGGAACATATACATTCACCAAAAAAAAGTTCTCATACTCCAAAGTAAGCACCCTTCCTTCTGCATCATGATCTGTAATCCCAATATCACGACTAACCTTTATCGGTTCTGTTTTTGATAGTATGGCAGTTCCTGAATAACCTTTTTTCTCAGCAGAATTAGAATAAACATGATACCCATTTAAATCCTTTAGCACTTCTGCAACCTGGTCGTCTTGTGCTTTTGTTTCCTGCAGACATAAAATATCCGCATCCAATTGTTCAAAGTCTTTAAAAAAATCTTTTTTAGCCACGGCTCTTAATCCGTTCACATTCCACGATATAATCTTCATTGTTTCAATTTTTTTGAAAGGCAATATAAGGAATTTTCAAAAGAATGGATTTTTAATTTTTCGACAATAGCATATAACTCTCCATAACCTAATTTATACCAATGGATTCTAGATTTATTTTATTTAGTGTTTGTATTTAAAGCCCAACTACTGCGTTGTTGCTCAAAATCCAAATCCTCATATACGCTAACATACTGCGGTTTGAATTTTTCACACGCCTTGTATTTAAACTTAATACTCCAAACACCCAACTTAATATACGAACACTAATTAGCAGATACGTTTGATACCCAAGATGTGCTTGATGTAATTTAAGGAACGGTTCTGATGGGCAGCTTACTTATAGAGAACCGTTCCAGATTTCGGCATTTGAGGAGCAACATCATTGCAGGTTAACTTAAGAAACGGTTCTATATAAGCATCAAGGGAATTAGAACCGTACCCTAACTTTCCAGAAAGTATTAATTAGTGTTCGTCTATAAAGTCCAACTACTGCGTTGTTGCTCAAAATTCAAATCCTCATATACGCTAGTATACTGCGGTTTGAATTTTTCACACGCCTTGCATTTAAACTTTATAATCCAAACACCAGACTTTATAGACAAGCACTATTTAATCATTTAAACCTTACCCAATAATACACTTTAATAATAATTTACCTTATAAAAATTGAAGGTCACACTGTTTTTACCAATAAATATTTTGAAAAATTCACTAATACAAACAGTTTATTTCAAACTCAATTCTATTGTTAAAACGCTCATTTTTATTGACAAAGCATGATCTTTAGGTGTAACTTTACTTATGCTTTTTATTATTACTTAAAGATATATATTGAGGAGAATTTGTCATGAAAAAAGAAGAGATTATCAGGTTTGCCAATGATAACCCAATTTGCTATATGGCAACCGTAGAAAATGAAATGCCTCATGTTAGAATCATGAAGCTTTGGTATGCTGACCATTCTGGATTTTACTTTGAAATTTTATCTCCGAAGGATTTAAATAAACAAATTCATTTAAACCCCAGAGTAGAAGTTTGCTTTTATAATAATCCTGCTGATATTACAAAAGGACGTGAACTTAGAATATCAGGTGACATTGAATTTGTAAAAGATGCTGCCATCCTTAACAAAGCACGAAAAGATAAGCAGTATTTGGAAGATTTAGGAGGCCAACCTGTAGATAACTATGTTGAAGTATTTAAACTAGCTCATGGAGAAGCACATTTCTGGAATCTAAAATCAAATATTCTACAGGAAAACATGATGGATCACAGTATGTTTTAAACCCGGATGACAACATACAAGGTTATTGCAAATTGAATGCAATGATTTTATAGTCTTAATCATAGAAAACTCATTTATTCCAGGATTAACGATGCTAATTTCCGGAGTTATATTGAAAGGTGATTGATGGGTTGTCAGAGAGCAATATATTGTAACTCGGTGTAAAACAAAGGAGCTTGGATATTACCTCGCTCCTTTCTTTATGTTGTTTTTTACTCGCAATATGCATTAGAAAATCCGGATTTAGTGAGCTATTTCCCCCAACTAATTACTTATTCTTCCAGAAATTAGGAGAGAAAAGAATTAACACTGAAAATAGCTCAAGCCTACCAAGTAACATCAATAATGACAATACCAATTTTCCTACATTCGGAATGGATTCAAAATTATTGACAGGTCCTACAATACCTAAACCAGGACCAATACCTCCCATGGTTGTTGCCACTGCACCAAAAGCTGAATCCATATCTAAACCCACAATAGTCATGATTAAAGTTCCGGCAGAAAAAATCACCATATACAACACAAGAAAAGCAAGTACTTTATACACAATTTCATGCGAAACCACCTTTTTGCCAATTTTTAAAGGAATAATGGCCAACGGATGACTCATTCGTTTGAATTCAATTCTAATGTTTTTAAATAAAATAAGATGTCTGAAAATCTTAATTCCACCAGAAGTACTACCAACACACGCCCCACTAAACATCAATATAAAAATTACAAAGGTAAGATATGGATGCCATAGCGTATAATCGGCCGTCACAAATCCTGTACTAGTAATAATACTGGTAACCTGAAATAAAGCCACTCTAAATGATTCTTCAAAAGACTGCTGGGTTTGAAAGAATAAGGTAATACCAATACATGTAGATACCAATAATATAACGCCTATAAATACCTTAAACTCAGAGTTACTCTTCAGTTTTTCCCATAAACCTTTCCACATAAAATAAAACAGTGCAAAGTTAGTACCTGCAAAAATCATAAAAACGATAATTACATATTGAAGAAATGGAGAATAACTGGCGATACTGTCATTTTTGGTAGAAAATCCTCCGGAAGCAATAGTTCCGAAACTATGACACAAGGCATCAAAAAGAGGCATTCCTCCCAACAACAAAAATACAGTTTCAGCACCTACGAGAAGAACATAAATACCCCAAAGACTTTTTGCTGTTTTAGTAATTTTTGGATGTAATTTATCATTTGTAACTCCTGCTGCTTCAGCACTATACAATTGCATTCCTCCAAATCCAAAATAAGGTAAAATAGCAACTGCCAATACAATAATTCCCATTCCTCCAATAAGGTGAGTAACACTACGCCAAAATAAAATGCCATGGGGTAATGCTTCAATATCGTTTACTACTGATGCTCCTGTAGTGGTAAAACCTGATATGGTCTCGAAAAAAGCATCTGTAAATGAGGGAATGGTCCCACTTAATATATAGGGTAAACTCCCAAAAATGGACATCACTACCCACACCAGGGTAACAACAATAAAACTTTCACGCTTTAAAATATCCTTTTCAACTTTCCGGTTGAAATACCAGCATAAACCACCTGTTATAAACGTAATGGCAAATGAAATAAGAAATGCATTTAAATCATTTTCGTTATAAATTACAGATATTCCTGCACATAAAAGCATAAATAAACTTTCAAAAACAAGAATTAACCCAAGTACATTTATTATAAATTTTTTATTAAGCATAATCGAAGTTTTCTGATTTTCAAACAAACTTGGAAAACGGAATGGAAAATTTAGAGTTAAGACAATTTTACAAGAGATTAGTGTTTAATACCAATGATATTAGCGTCATAATTTTATTCTATTAAATTTTTACTGCGTTACAAAATATCATCGAAACTAAGGCTATGCCTCAATTTATTTCATGATTATTGCTTCACTTGGCATAGCTCAAGCAAGCTTG
>JBNKGY010000292.1:0-4352 GCA_050290065.1 Marinilabiliaceae bacterium | reverse complement strand
TCATATTTGCTTACCATAGCCCGCTATGCTTTCGCAAACATTCCTTGAAACTCAATATTTATAAGCGATCTGAGCCATTAATTTTATATCGAACTCAGGTTATTATTCGATTTTTTTAAAGATTATAAATGTTATAAACATAGTTGAGCAATTATGAAATCAATGGTATTAACAGGTATTAAAAAGATGGAGTTATTAGAAGTTCCAACTCCGGAGTTGATGGGTGAGAAAGATGTCAAGGTTAAACTTAAGGTAGTTGCAGTATGTGGATCTGATGTTCATTATTTTGTTTCTGGAAAGATTGGAGATCAGGTCGTAAAGTATCCTTTTGCAGTTGGGCATGAATGTGCTGGCGTTGTTGAAAGTATAGGAAGTGCAGTAACACATGTTAAGATTGGTGATAGGGTTGCCATTGAACCAGCTATGCCTTGTTTTGAATGTGATCAGTGTAAATCGGAAAGACCTAATACATGTCGTAATTTAACCTTTTTAGGATGTCCTGGACAGGCACCAGGTAGTTTATCGGAATATATTATTATGCCTGAGACGTCCTGTTTGCCAATACCAGAAGAAATGTCTTTTGATGAAGCTGCCATTTCCGAGCCTTTTGCCATTGGTGTTTATGCAGTTAATAGATCAATTCCAATGAATGGTGCAAATGTAGGTATACTAGGTTATGGACCAATTGGAATGTGTGTACATTTGGCAGCTCAGGAGAAAGGTGCAGAACGGATATTTATTAGTGATAAATTAGATGGTCGATTAAAGATTGCAGGGGAAACATTTGCTGATTATACAGGAAATGTCAATGAAGAAGATATCGTTAAAGAAATTCTGACATTAGAACCCGGTGGTTTAGATGTTATTTTTGAATGTTGTGGAAAACAGGATGCCGTTGAACAGGCATTTGAATTACTAAAACCCGGAGGAGTTTTGATGCTTATTGGAATTCCTGAGTTTGATTATTGGAAGTTTCCTGTGAGTAGTGGTAGACGAAAAGAAATATCAATAATTAATGTTCGTCGACAAAATGGTGCCCTTGAAGAAGCATTGGATCTTTTGGCTAGAAAAAAAGTTAATGTATCCAATATGCCAACACATCGGTTTTCTTTTGAAAATTCGAAAGATGCATTTGATCTGGTAGCATCTTATAGTGATGGAGTGATGAAAGCAATGATTGATTTTTAGCGAATAGAGGTTGTTTTTAATCAAATACTATCTATTCGTAATGGATTAATTATAAGATTTGGATTTTCTTATGATGTATTAAGGAATTCATTTCAGAATTAATATTAAAAGATTATCTTTGCACGTTGTTTATTACATATGAGTGTGCTTTGGGATGATTTGTGAAGTGGTAGGCTGCTTATTGATAGTAATATAAATGGCTTGAAAACTTATTTTTAATGAAGAAAATACTAATAGTACTATTTATAATTCCTCTTTTTGTTAATTGTAGTAAATACCAAAAGTTACTAAAAAGTACAGATTACGAGATGAAATACACCAAGGCATTGGAGTATTTTGAGGCTGAAGATTTTATGCGTTCGGCAACATTGCTGAATGAACTACAAGGAATTTACAGAGGAACAGATAAAGCTGAAAATATTACATATACCTATGCAAAATGTTTGTATGGATTAGGTGATTATTTAATGGCAGGACATTATTTCCGACAATTTGTAAAATCATATCCATCCAGTGAATTAAATGAAGATTGTCAGTTTATGAGTGCATATTGTTATTATATGCAATCTCCCAAACCTAGATTAGATCAAACAGACACCTATAATGCAATTAATGAGTTTCAATTATTTGTAAATGTTTACCCAAGAAGCAGTAGAGTAGAAGAAGCCAATAGGTTAATGGATGAATTAAGAGATAAGTTGGTATATAAATCATATTTGAATGCTAAGCTTTATTTTAATTTAGGAAATTATATGGGTAATAATTACAAATCTTCTGTAATTGCGGCTCAAAATAGTTTAAAAGAATTTCCAGATACAAAATATAGAGAAGAGTTATCTTTCTTAATTCTGGAGGCAAAGTATATTCAGGCAATGAATAGTGTAATTGAGAAAAAAGAAGATAGAATAAGAGAGGCCATTGATGAATATTTTTCCTTTATTAATGAGTTTCCTAAAAGTCAATATATGGATAAAGCCGTTAAGATTTTTAACGATGCGTCCAAAGAGATAAATTTTGAAGTAGCTAATTAGATTAAATAATTAATATCATGGATTATAAAAAGTCAAACGCTCCTGGAAGTACAATTACCTGGAATACTCAAGAGCTTTCTCAAGAAACTGGTAATATTTATGAATCAGTAAATGTGATCGCAAAAAGAGCTAATCAAATTAGCGTTGAGATTAAAGAAGAGTTGAATAAAAAGCTTCAGGAATTTGCATCTTATACTGATAATTTAGAAGAGGTATTCGAAAATCGTGAGCAGATTGAGATTTCACGTTTTTATGAAAGATTACCAAAAGCATCTTCAATAGCTACACAAGAGTTTGTTGAGGGTAAAGTTTATCATCGTAATGCTACCAAGGATAATGAATAATTAATTCTTGTATCTTAATTACAATAAAGAAATTAAAAGATAAAGGAGGTTGTTATAATTTCTTTTGTCTTTTTTTGTTTTATACATAAAGGAGATGCTAAAAAACAAGAAAATAATTTTAGGTATTTCTGCTGGTATTGCCGCATACAAAGCAGCATTATTGACAAGACTTTTGGTAAAGCAAGGAGCTGAAGTGAAAGTTCTTATGACTGAAAAGGCTAAGGAATTTATAACGCCCCTAACAATGGCTACTTTATCCAAAAACCCAATATTAGTGGATTTTTACAATCCGGAGAATGGCGATTGGAATAGCCATGTTGATTTAGGATTATGGGCAGATGCCATGGTCGTTGCTCCTGCAACAGCAAATACTATGGGGAAAATGGTAGGTGCTATTGCTGATAACCTGTTGGTTACTACTTATTTATCTGCCCGATGTCCTGTTTTTGTTGCTCCAACAATGGATTTAGATATGTATCTTCATGCTGCAAATCAACGAAATATGAAGACTCTTGTAGAGGATGGAGTTCATATAATTGAAGCAGAGGAGGGAGAGTTAGCTAGTGGATTAAGTGGTAAAGGTAGGATGGCGGAGCCTGAAGTTATTGTTGAAGAATTAAGTAATTTTTTTCAAAATGAATTGAAGTCGGGCCAGGGATCTCTTGTAGGTTCAAAATTCATGGTAAATGCCGGACCAACTTATGAAAAACTAGATCCTGTAAGGTATATTGGTAATTTTTCCAGTGGAAAAATGGGATATTGTATTGCTGAGGAATTAGCCAATAGGGGAGCAGATGTAATACTAATTTCCGGTCCTGTGAAAATCAAAGCAAAACATCCGAATATTAAATTGGTTTCTGTAACTTCAGCACAGGAGATGTACAAAGCTTGTAAGCTTTATTTTACAGAGTGTGATGGTGCTGTTCTTTCAGCAGCTGTTGCTGATTATACACCGATTACGTATAAACAAAGTAAGGTAAAGAGCAATGAAGATGAAATTGTTGTTACATTAAAGTCTACTGTAGATATTGCACAAAAACTTGGAGAAATAAAAAAGAAAGGACAACTTTTAGTAGGATTTGCCTTAGAGACTGATAATGCATTAGAAAATGCATCAAAAAAACTGAGAGCTAAGAATTTGGATTTCATTGTCTTAAATTCTTTAGAAAATGAAGGAGCAGGTTTTGATGTGGATACTAATAAGGTAACAATTATTGATAATGATAATAATAAAGAAGAGTTTGCGTTAAAGAGTAAGCAGGAAGTTGCAGTTGATATTGTTAACAAGATTACCTCATTGTAATTTTGCGGGCTATGATGTGTTTGAAGTTTGTTTCAATTCAATTATTTTACGATCAAAGTTTATAAATTGCCTGAGTTTGAAACAGTGTACTTCTCTTAAAAATGGCCGCTATACTTTCGTAATTTACAAGTAAAATTACTAATTATAAGCGGACTGAATCAAATATTTTATGTTGAACCCAGGTTAATAATAATTTGATTTTAAATTTTGTTAAACCTTAATTGAGCTCAAGTGAGAATTTTTATTGTACTAATATTGATTTTAATTTCATTTAATGTCAAATCTCAGGAGTTACAATGTACAGTGTCTGTTGTTTCACCGGGAATTCAAGGAACTAATAAGCAGGTTTATGAAACTATGCAAACGGCGATTCGTGAATTTATGAATAGTCAGAAATGGACTGACAATGTTTTTAGTGCTGAAGAACGTATTGAGTGTAGTATACTAATTAACATCAAAGAAGTAATATCTGTAGATGAGTTTTCA
>JBNKGY010000291.1:0-4396 GCA_050290065.1 Marinilabiliaceae bacterium | reverse complement strand
GCTGAGTTCCCATTCTTTTTTAAGGAGTCATCTTCTTTAAAAAGAAGGTCTAAAGACCAATGCAAATTATTCTCAATAGCCCAGTGCTGCCTGACTAGTTGGTTTAGTTTTTTAGCATCTGCAGCTAGAGAAGTTATGTGGTATCGTTCATCTTTGGTAATTTTGCCTGTCTTTTAAAATACCGTTGCGATTGGATTCTGACAATAGACTGAAGCCTCATCCAAGGGATTATATCATCCATAAACGTTAAATCATCAATTGCCTGACATTCTCTGGTTTCAATCCTTCCACGACCAACGTCCATAGATTCGTCTGTATTGACTGATTTATGTATGGAAAAAATCTTTTTTACCTGTTCAAATAATTCTTTTTGGTTGCCCTTTACGGCCAATACATAATCTGCCCCTGACTTTATGATATCCTCGGCTATATCTGTCTGGCAACCCATAGCATCGATAGTCACCACACACCCTTTAATCGTTAATAAATCCAGTAATTTAGGAATGGCAGTAATTTCGTTACTTTTTGTGTCTACTGCTTTCTGACCGAGACAAACCCTGTTTTCAGAAGCATAAGCTGAGACTATGTGAACTGCTGATATGGGCTTTCCTGATTCTGCCGAACCACAAATGGATTTTCCATCAATTGCAACAATCTCTCCTTCGGTTAATTCTGAAACTTGGTTCACCCAATCAATAAAGCAACGACTGAAGGCATCTGGATTCAGTCGTTTAAATAGCTTTCCTAAAACATCGTGAGAGGGAATTCCTTCTTTGTAAGGATAAAATTGTTGAAGCCAATCTAACTTATTCTCTCCGAAGAATTGTATAGTAGTCCAATCCTTAAAACCTGACAATACCGCACTGATAGTCAGCAATAGTATTTCTTGTAATGGATAGAGATAATGACCTTTTATTGTTCTGCCTGGATTTTCCAATGATGAAAACGAAATTTCAAAAGATGTCTTTTGTTTACTTGCGATCTGCGCCTTAAAATTTGGTATTTATTTTACGCATAGCCATTGCTACAATACTAAGATTGCAAAATCATCTAAGTATCCGTAAACTAATTCCTTTTTAAAGCCGATTTCCCTGGGTTAAAAAGGGTGTCAGTTTTGACATCCTTCTTTTTTTACTACTTTTGCCTCGATTTTTTAATTGATTCCGCTATTTCTAATTAAATACAACGTATATATAAAATATGGTATGAAAACAAGGACTGTTTTTTTTAGTATTATAGTATTGGTTTTATCCTTTGTGGCTTGTAATGTTCAGCAAGATGTTAAGCCTAAAACAATATGCAATCCATTAAATATTAGCTATCGGTTTCAACTAGATGAGCCATCAAGAAGGGAGGCTGCAGATCCTAGTATTATTCGCTTTCAGGATAATTATATACTATTTGCCTCAAAGTCTGGTGGCTACTGGTATTCAAGTGATTTGACTGACTGGAATTTCGTTGAAACGGATGAGATACCTACTGAAGAATATGCACCTACTGCCATTGCCTTGGGTGATACATTGTATTTTTTAGCTTCGTCACATGAAAAAAGTAGTATTTATAAATCAACCGATCCGCTCTCTGGTAAATGGAGTTTGGCGTGTGAAGCGCTTGAAATGCCGGTTTGGGATCCTGCCTTTTTTCTTGATGATCAGCATTTGTACTTGTATTGGGGGTGTTCTGATATAAATCCCATATATGGTATTGAGTTAGATTATAGCAATAATTTTGAATTTATTGGAGAACCTCATCAATTGTTGACAGCTGACAAGCTAAGCCATGGATGGGAAATGCCTGGTGATTACAATTTAAATTATAGTCAGGATCCATGGATAGAGGGAGCATGGCTAAATAAAATACAAGGAAAATATTATTTGCAATATGCAGGTCCGGGTACCGAATACAAAAGTTATTGCGATGGTGTGTATGTTGCTGATCATCCGCTGGGACCTTATGAGATACAGGAGCATAATCCTTTTGCCTACAAGCCGGAAGGCTTTGCTGCTGGTGCAGGTCATGGAAGTACCTTTAAAGATATTTACGGCAATTTTTGGCACATTGGAACTGCTACCATTTCACAAAAACACATTTTTGAGCGCAGATTGGCTTTGTTTCCAACTTTTGTAGATGTAGAGGGCGAGCTTTATACAGATACCCGCTTTGGAGATTATCCATTCGAAATTCCAAATCATAAAATCCAAAGTAAGGCGGATGTTTTTCCTGGTTGGATGCTCTTGTCTTACGATAAGAATATTGAGGTTTCCTCAAGTATTGATAGTTTACCTGCAAGCAATATGGTAAATGAAGATATTAGAACTTACTGGTCTGCACAATCCGGTGATGCTGGAGAATTTGCTTTGCTTGATTTGGGTGCAAATTATAATGTACGTGCTGTTCAGGTTAATTTTGCCGAGCATAATACCAATATTTTTGGTCGTAAAAAAGGTATTAAACATCGTTATGTTATTGAATGCTCTGCTGATAAATTATCATGGAGTATTATTGATGATAAGTCAGAAAACAATAATGATAGAACACATGTTTACAAAGCTTTAGATGACGGTTTGAGTTGCAGGTATTTGAAAATAACAAATATTGAAGTGCCGGATGGTAATTTTGCAATTAGCGGATTTCGTGTTTTTGGGAAAGGGAAAGGTGACTTGCCTGAAAAAGTAACAAATATTGATATTGAACGCGACCCAAATAAAAGAAGAAGTGTGGTTTTAAAATGGAACAAATCAACAAATGCTGTCGGTTATAATGTGTTGTTTGGCTCCAGAGAACATAAGCTTTATCAGTGTTATACGGTATATAACGACTCGTTTGTTGAAATCAATAGTTTAAATGCAAAACAACACTATTGGTTTGCAATAGAAGCTTTTAATGAAAGTGGTGTTGCGGAAAAATCGCTCAAGGTTAAAGTTGATTAATTTAGTAACTGTTTAAATTTAGTTATTTGATTCTATTATTTACCTTATCATTGCAACTTGGATCATTGTTTCGCTTGTATCAGTCAGATATTCAAAATATTTACTGAGTCTTCAATAACTTTCGAACCAAGAAAATATCCTTGATAATGAGTCATTTACGCCTATTTATGTGTTTACCACCATGATAGCCTCTGTCTTGCCCACCTAGGCGGGTGGTTTTAAAAGATTGACTATCGATACATACAAAGCATGGAAAGACGTTTCTCCCAGCTTTTTTTCGAACATAGTCCCGAAGAAACTCGTGTAGTTGTTCAATTACACCGGCGTTCTTCCATTTGGTTAAATAATAATAAACCAGCTCCCATTTAGGAAAGCATTTTGGCAGCATACTCAATTGGCAGCAGGTTTTAACCAAATAAAAGATGGCATTGAAATGTCACGCAAAGAGAATGTTTTCTTTTGCGTTAGTCCTTTAAATTGCCAATTAATTGCATCCATTGGCTATCAGAAAGACTGGTTGGATAGTGATTCTATGTAATATTAACAGTTTAGAAACCATTAATTTACGAATTAAAATCACATTACACAACTGATAGTCAATGTTTTAAAATTGTTTTTTATAAGTTTAAACAGCTAATTTATATTATGAAAATTATTTATTTAAGTATCGCATTGTTTACTTTCATTTTATTTACTGCATGTGAAAAAGAAAATGAAAACGAAACAAAGATTAGTCAGAACAATACTGATGAAAGTCACAATTTGGGGCAAAACTGCATGAATTGTCATGTTTCGGGTGGTAACGGTGAAGGTTGGTTTACAGTAGCGGGCAGTCTTTATGACAAATCTAAATTAAACGCTTATCCAAACGGCAGTGTGAAACTTTCAACCGGACCAAAAGGTTCAGGTACTTTAGTTAATGTTATAGAAATTGATAGAAAAGGCAATTTTTATACCACCCAAACAATTGATTTCGGAGACGGACTATATGTCGGTGTTTATGGAACAAACGGTGAACAAAAATTCATGTCATCTAAAATAACAACTGGTGAATGTAATAGTTGTCATGGGAACACAACTGATAAACTTTGGATTGAATAGTTGAAAGTGCAAGATCTCAAATATGCCTGAAGTTAAAGGTTCAACGAATCATTGTAATTTTATCATCCTTGATATTTGTAGGAAAAGTAATTGGCTACTTCTTGTCCAATTCCGTAGGTATTTTAACCGATGCTCTTGAAAGTACAGTAAATGTAACGACTGGATTTATAACTTTGTATGCAATTTACATTTCGTTAAAACCAAAAGATAAAAACCATCAATTCGGACAAGCGTAAGCTGGTTTTTTGTCTGCATAAGTCGAGGGTTTCTTAATTATAATCGCTGGATTAATACCGAATAAAATTCAAAATGCTACTTCCAGTTCACTTCGTTCCTATAGTAGCTTGAATTTAGCTCGGCATTAT
>JBNKGY010000290.1:0-4421 GCA_050290065.1 Marinilabiliaceae bacterium | reverse complement strand
CCTTTCTCTAAAAAACAACTAAAAACCTTCGTAAAGTGCATAGTTTCTGGATGGATGTAGTTCAACCGGGAATAATCGCTGGGCCTTGCAGACCGCTCATATTCCTATTTATTGGTGGTAGTTCTTTTTGATTTCTTCATTTTCACAACTGAACTTATTGTCGAAATTATCAATCCAATTATTAGAAATCCAATTATTCCAGCAGTGGGAGTTTTAACATCCGAATCTGGCTGAATATTGAGTAACTTGTTATAAAGGAAGAACAATGGTCCTGTTATAAAAAGGATTAAAACATACGTTCCGAATAAAAATATTGAAGATATAATCCAACTTGCCTTAATTGAATCTGTAATTCTTGCTATTGTAGCATTATCTATAAACAATAATATTATGTAAAACGTAAGTATTCGTAAAAGAAAATGAATATTTGGAAACCAAACTCCACTCAAAATAATCAAGAACAATAAAAGGCTTTTAATTAGTGAGATAAATAAGAATATTGATATTAGCTTTCTCATTCCAGTTTTAATATCACTTAGTGAATATTAGAAATTATTTGTCAAGTTGAAAATCCGTAATTACCGCCAACGAATTGGCATATGAACCGTGCAGGTATTGAAATAGGCTGGCCTCTCTTTCACCCCACAGAGCCAAATGGTTATATGGAAACTAAAATTAACAATAATAAGTTTCTTAAAAGCATTGGGCGGACTTATTGATAGCACCGCACTCTCGCGAATCACCTCGTTCAGCATGGTTTATTATGCCGTGTTATGCCCTGCTGTTTATTCATTCCTTGTTTTCCAACTTTTTGAAACGGCTGCCAATAATAACCAAGGTTCAATTATTACATTTATCAATGAATGGGATATAATACAAGGTCCAACATTTCTATTTCCTATTAAATAAACAATTGCATAAGCAAATCCCAATATTGTAGTAGCAATAAATGCTCCCTTTATGAATTTTCTTTCTCCACCAAATAATCCCCACATGATATGAGCTAATCCAAAAGCAATTCCGGATATAAATATTTGAATTGTTATTCCATACCCAAATCCTTTTAATAAATCCATCAACCAGCTTCTAAAAACAACTTCCTCCACAATTCCTCCAACAATAGCCAATAATCCAATTAATTTGTACAGTGAAATTTCTCGCTGCATTTTATAAACAAAAGGAATTGTTTTAAATGTATATATCACATATAAAATAGTCAGAATAGCAACAATAATCCAAGTATACCAAGGCGCAAAACTACCTTTTGTAAATCCTAAATTTTCAAACATTGGAATTCTAAATCCAATTAGATGCATGAAAATAGGGCTAAACATAAAAAGAAACATTGTCAGCATTATTAATCCTGTTTTTCTTCTGTAATTTTTATCCATATTATTTATTTTGTGTCTGTATATCGTTGTTGCAATTGGGTAGTATAGTTGAGCCTGATAGCTTACTCTCATTATTCTTTCTAAAAGTAATAATTATAAGTAAACTTTCAGCGCCCGCTTCTTCAAACCGTACGTGAAATTTTATTCACGTTATATTATTTTCAATAAGACGTACATGGTTTTCAATTCCCTCATACGGCTTGCCGATAGAGTTCTTCATTGAGATTTCGCAAGAGTTTTCAAGCGTGCATACTTTTCCAAGTCAAACAGCCTTTTACTTTTAACGAGTGTACTGTATGGTCGCTGGTGAAGCGACTTGTGCGCTTTTCGGCCTTTACTTTTGAGCCATTTAAATAATTTATAATCCAAATGTTTTATAATAACCTTAATGGTTTCACATATATGAGTTACCTTACTTATTGAGAAATAATTTAGCCAGCCTTTGAGCAATGAATTCAACTGGTAAAGCATTTCCTAAGTTCCTAAGACTTCCATTTGTGTTCATGCCCTGCGCTCTGACCAAGGTAGTTCTACAAGTATAACCGTATTCTGAACTTGCAATTGCTACCTTCCGGTAACCGTACACCGTCTGCTTAACTACAAATAAATACACTTTTTATTCACAAAGGTTTTATTTTCAAATGTGATCATTAACTCCCATTCCGGTCGCTTCGGGACTGAATTACACAACCTGTCCCAATAAAATCGGGAGCCTAAATACACGCTTACCCACTACTCTTCTGCTATCCTCACGGAATCACCCAATAGGTTCGCTATCACTCTGCTTACAGGCTTTGGATGGACAGGACTTGCACCTGTTAGAAATCATTAGCAAATTTCTGCAAACTTTCGGTTTGCTTCCCTATGCTTTCTGCTTGCGAAGAAGTTATCCTACAAATGGCCTTCATCTCTATAGCGTACACGGTTTGCAATATGCGGAGGCCGGGATTTCGAAGTTCCAACTTATCAAACTGTTGCATAGTTTAATAAATGTTATAAGTTTCAAATTTATCACATCACCCCCACATTACGTATATTTATTATTAGCAAACGTTACCTATTCAATTCGATTATATTTTCTCCTGTATTCAATTGTAGATAGATTTTATTGTTTTTAACTTCAGGTTTTATGTATACACTATTTAATACAATAGTGTTAGCCTTGATATAATCCTTCGAAAGCCTAAATTGAACTGGCATATCTGTCTTTAGTATTATTTTGAATTTATCTTCATAAATCATATTTATTGATAATTCAATATTCCCGTTAATCGTAGGATGTTTTATTACGCCATATGTTAGTTTATTAAAATTTGGTTCAATTAATGCTGCCTCAAAGCCCGGTTTTAAAGGACGTATTCCGAATATTCGTCGGGCAATAATATTCCCGGGGGCAGCTCCCCAAGCATGATTCCAGTCCAGATTTGGTTTTACTTTTTCGCTCCATGCTTCCATGGTTATAGTTGACCCCTGCTCAATCATGTTCATCCAACTTCTTTCATTATTTGCAGTTAATAAATCAAATGCATAATCAGATTCGTTTATCATATACAACATATCCAGTAAATATTGTGCAGCATAAACACTTGTTGCCATTCCTTTGCTTTTTACAAAAGGCCTTATCTTATTAATCTGGTTTTGATCTGCTAATCCAAATACAATTGGAAATATATTTGAATGAAGAGAACAATTTGTGCTGTCATACGCATCAACATATAAACCTTTTCTATCATTCCAAAATGCTTGATTAAAGGTATACTTTATTTTCCTGGACATTTCAATAAAAGTATTACTGTCATTTTCATAACCAAGAGCACCTGATATTTTTGATAAAAGAATTAAACTATTGTAGTAAAATGCATTAGGTACATTGTTAACATGTCCCAATTGATAGCCGTCTCTTTCAGAGCTTGGCCAATCAATGATGTCTTTATTATCAAGGTTTATGACCAATCCATTTTTATCACAGGGCAAGGCTAAAATTAATCGTTTATAATGATTATAGTATTTTTTGAGGTAGCATTTGTTTCCGGTGTACAAATAGTCTTCCCATAACATCATTGGCATATGAAGTAACCATTCCGATGGCCAGGTTGGATATGCTGCTAAATGGTCAATTGTCCTGCGTGCCAAGGCATATTCATCATCAACAACATAATGACTTAATTGATTAATATATGCATCAGCTTCGTAAGGGCGTCTCTCCCTTTCACCATCAACATATATACCACAAAAACTTGTAGCTTTCATTGAGTGCTTACACAACTCCCAAATTTGATTGAGCTCTTCAGATGAAGTTTTACATACTGAAGCGGTATCATTGAAGGGATAGAAATATCCTATTTGCCTAATATTATCTGGTTCAATTTTTTCATCATACCCTTGGATCTCGACATACCTGAAAGGCATAATGTTTCCAATTTTATCTGGCAAAGGAATGAAATAATTACTGTTTTTCGTCCAAACGGGTGGCTCAAATTCAGGTATATCTATTTGGTATGAATGCATTCCTTTATCAATAATCAAGGTATCCGTCAAAAATCTCACCGTGCCAGAAGGCTCTGTATCTACAGTGTTATTTTTCGTTTTTTTCTCCCCGAACGCGACGAAAATAGTGTCCTTTTTAGATGAATTCAATTGTAATTGCAATTTTCCAAAATACGTCTTTTCAAACGTAATGAAGTACCCATTGCTTATTTGTTTAACACTTTTAGGAAATAAAGTATCGCTCACAATGTCTTTATATTCCAAACTAGTAATTTGTCCTTTTGTTTCTTTCATTGAAAATAAGGACAATATGAGAAAAAATAAAAATCCTGTTTTTTTCATTTAAACTAGTTTTTAATTAATGTTTACTAACGTTGGTGGAATGAGGCGTTGCTTGTGTTGCGTCTGCGGTAAGCTTTGCCTTATGACCTCGTGTTGAACTAAACCCGCTTCACGGGAACTTATATAAAACTAAGAAAATCCGTCAGATAATTACATCTTCAACTCATTATTAATTAAACAAGTTTATAATGAGTAGAGAAT
>JBNKGY010000289.1:0-4499 GCA_050290065.1 Marinilabiliaceae bacterium | reverse complement strand
TCTTGCATGAAATATTACTTATTCAAATATTTCGATAGCGTTTCCATTAAGATTTGAAGTCTAATCGGTTTTGCGAGATAATCATCGCATCCTGCTTCAAGACATTTTTCTCTTTCTCCCGACATAACATGTGCGGTTTGTGCGATTATTGGTATGTTGCTGTCAATTTTTTTAATTTCCCGTGTCGCTGTATAACCATCCATTATTGGAAGTTGCAAGTCCATCAAAACCAAATCGATATCATTTTCTTTATACATATCAATTGCTTCTTTACCATCTTTGGCCCACAAAATCTTTGCGTTGGTTTTTCTTAATGCTGCATCGAAAAATATCTTGTTAGTGTCAACATCTTCTACCACAAGAATTACTTTGTCTCCCCAATTTTGATTTAGAGAACTACTTAAGTTGTCACTCATAATGCGTATGTCACCGTTCCTATTTGTATTTTATTGGTTGCTAATTTAACGCTTGTTAATAGATTTACCAAATAAAATAATTATAAAAGTTTCATTAATTATAGAGAAATTTTTTTTGAAAAACGGGTTAATTGGAATTGATCAATTAAAAAAAAAATGAAGCAATTATATAGGAGATAGAAATTAAATTTATTGCTATAAATATGGAGTGCGATTAAAATGTTGTGTGTAATTTCAACTCAATACTGATTTTTATCTTTAAAAGTTCTAAAATGATCCCTTCATTATTTAAATAATACAAACATTAGCTTTAATTTTGGTTAAAATTAATATAGAGGCGTGTGATTATTAAAAAGAAAAGTAAATTGTCTAAATCAATATATATACAGGGAGTATTCCTTTTAATTTTTCAATCTTTATTTTCGATAAACAATTATCCTGTAAATATTACTAAACTGGATTCTATTTTTTCTCAAATGACCATTGATGAAAAAATACAGTCTGTTTTAATCAATAATGTATTTTCAGAAAAGGATAGTGTATTATCGGGTGATGATAATTTTGATTGGGTTAACATTGATGACTTATTTCTGTTTCTAAGGATTAAAGAACCTTTTTTGTCTGATATTATGATTAGATCTGCCTTAATGAAAGGTGAAAACGATGAAATCATTAATTTGGTATTTGATTTACTGGAAGGTAAAGGAGGTAAGGGTTTTTTTTATAATATGAAATCTCCTTATTCTTTAATGTTTAAGGAACAAGGAGATCGTGCGGCAGATTATTTTTTAGAACCATATGGACGAATTGTTTTACCATTTAAATCTGGCACACCAAGTAATCGCTATTTCTTAGCCAATACATATAAATTACCTAAAAGAGTGATGGCTCCTCACTCTATTAATCAATACTTAATAAAAAAAGAGGCAAATCCTAATGTAAATTTTCAATCTAATATTCAATGGAAAGAGGTGCAAAGAGTTTTGAGAGAGTATGAATCACCTTCTCTTGAGTTTATATTGCATTCTGGAGGGTTGATCTATACTGATAACTACCTTAAAGATTATCAAAAATTGAAACGAATTTTTAGGACTGGTGTATTACCTGAATCCATTCTGGAACAAAGCTGCAAAAAAGGTATTTTATGCCGCGAATTATATAGTTCTTCTCCAAGTGTATCGCCTTATTTTAATCGCCGGCAAAAGGTGGATAAGTTTGTTTATCTGCTGCATAAGAAAGGTGCGGTTTTGCTGGAAAATGAAAATGTTATACCGCTTAAGAATATTGAAAATAGAAAAATAGCTTCTATTCATATTGGTTCTTCATCCAAATCTGCTTTTCAGAGAATGATTTCAAAGTACTGTATTTGTAGTCATTTTAATACTGACAACATTCCTGATGAAGAAGAACTGTTAAGGTTGCAAAAGGCCACTGAGGAGTATAATACGATTATTGTAGGAGTGAATGGTGATTGGTTTGAACGGGATATGAATCATTCCTTATATACTTTTTTACATCAGGTTTCAATCAATGCTGAGCTTATTCTTGTACATTTTGGATCTGGTAATCGTTTGGAACATCTTCCTGACGGACATCCTTTTAAAGCAATAATATTATCATTTAGTGCTGATAGAATAGGTCAGGAAGTAGCTGCGCAAATTACGTTTGGTGGTATAGGGGCAAAAGGAATGTTATCAAAAAATATCAATAATCATTTCTCATTTGGAACAGGATATTTTACTTCAAAAGAAAGGATTGGTTTTGCTCCTGAATATATTAAAGCAGTACCGGATAGTTTATCCATTATCGATCAGATTGTATATAAGGCTATTCGAGAAAGGGCAACGCCTGGATGTCAGGTTTTGGTAGCTAAGGATGGAGATGTTATATACAGTAAAGCCTTTGGTTATCATACTTATAATAAACGGAGGCATGTTCTGAAAACTGATTTGTTTGATATCGCATCAATCACAAAAATTGTTGCATCAGTGCCAATGGTTATGAAGATGGTGGACGAACACAAAATAGATTTGAAGGATTCACTTTTAAGTTATCTTCCTCGGTTGAGAAATACCAATAAAGAAGGAATTAAAATTGAAGATATGCTAATTCATCAGGCAGGTTTAGAGGCCTGGATTCCATTTTATTTAAATACAATTGATAAAGAGAGGTTAAATGGAGATATTTATAACCGTAGATATTCCAACCTTTATAATATTAAGCTGGATGATAAATTATATCTAAACAGAACAGTAAGGTATCGTTCTGATATTTTTCGACGTAGTAAAACAGACAAATTTAATGTACGGGTCTCAGATAAATGGTATATGAATGAAAACTATTTAGACTCCATGACTTTATCAATAGATACTTCGGAGGTAAACCCCAATCCTGAATATAAGTATAGTGATTTAGGGTATTACTATTTAAAGGATATTATAGAGAAGACTTATAACAGGCCATTGAATGAGCTTGTTGAAAATGAATTGTATAAACCTTTAGGGGCATTCAGAACACAATATCATCCCTTGGATAAATATAATAAGAGAGAAATAATTCCCACAGAAAATGATAGAGCATGGCGAAATGAGCTTCTGCAGGGCTATGTTCATGATCCGGGAGCTGCAATGTTAGGTGGTGTAGGTGGTCATGCTGGTATATTTTCAACGGCAGAAGATTTGGTTAAAATTTTGCAGATGTATTTAAATAAAGGTCAGTATGCGGGAAAACAATTTATTGATTCTGCGACTATTCAAAAATTTACATCGATAGTTAAAGAGGGTAATCGTCGTGGTTTAGGTTTTGACAAACCTGTGCTTGATCCTGAAATATCAGGACCAAGTTGTCATGAAGCTTCACCCTCTTCATACGGACATTCTGGTTTTACGGGAACAATTGTTTGGGTCGATCCGGATTATAATCTTATTTATATCTTTCTTTCAAATCGTATCCATCCCAATCAATACAACAAAAAGCTAATCAAAGATGATGTAAGAACCAATATCCAATCAGCAATTTATCATTCGCTGCCAGACTATTGGGAAAGGAATACTGAGGAGTGAATATATGGTTATTTTTGATTGCTATAAAAACATGGTTTAACGTTGTCTATCGAGTAATTTATTAATTACATCAAGATACATTGGCATTACTCCGGTTCCATGATCTAAACCCGGTAGGGTAATAAATTCTAACATGTTTTCATTTACACCTAATTGTCTAAAATCATTTACCAGTTTTTCTGAAATTAGATAAGGTACATGTATATCCATATTACCATGATACAATGATATTGGTTTATTATTTAGCCAAGCTGATTGGCTGTTATCACGCAACAGATCCTGCATGTCGATCCATACAAGGTCTGTATCAGAATAAAAGTCAAATAAAAATCCCTCAGTAAATAATTCTTGCATGTTATGTGTGAGTTCAGCATTTATTTGACCTGAGGAATGTTCTTCATCAATCAAATATGGAATTTTTGAAGCATATGGCTCATTTATATAAGTAGATATTTCGTAAGTAAGTTCTCCGGTTGACATGTATCCCATGAGCATATTGGGTATATAAAAAGGTTGGATATAGTTGATTTGTTCAACCAGATAATCGCGCATCCAAAGTAAATTGTATGCACCTGCACCACAAGCTGATCCGATGAAGTTCAATCCTTCAATAGGATGATTTTCAAGATAGTTGTGAGCAATCAGGCTGGCCCATCCGCCTAAAGAATAACCGGTTAGAAATAAATCTCCGTTTAATGTAAAGTCATAATCGTTTGATTCTTCCATATCCATTACAGCAATTATCAGATCGTAAATGGTTCTTTGAAAAAGAACTTTGTTATGATAAGGATGTTGCAAAGGTTCAGATGCGCCAAAGCCAATATAATCTGGAATAATAATCAGGTGTCCTAATCCAGCCATTGCTTGAAGTGTTAGAAATTCAGGATGTGTCAAATTTTTTGATGGGGCACTACTGTGTTTCGACATCGTACCATTTTGGAAACTTAATAACCTGAGTTCGATTAAAATTAGCGAGCTCAAATTTCAGTAAATGATTGATTTACAATATAAATTTTTGAGA
>JBNKGY010000288.1:0-4518 GCA_050290065.1 Marinilabiliaceae bacterium | reverse complement strand
ATAGGTATCAGAAAACAATCCTGGATTAAAATCCACAGACTCCCCATAAACCGTTATTTGAACAGCATTTTTCAAATTTTCACCTGCTAATACGATCCAATCACCTGGTAATGCCTGACTAACGATAGAGTCTCCTGGCGATTCGGCATACAATCGAACCTCTGTAATTACAGGAGCTAATCCTGTTGCACCTGAAACATCCTCTTCTCTATCACAAGATGTAAACAAAGTAATACTCAGCATCATACTGAAGACCAGTAAAAATGGAATGCGTTGTTTGTTTAATATATTTTTCATGTCTTTATTTTTATATTATTGATAATATGGTACTGCTGGCTCTGCCAATTTAGGATTAGCAGTTATCTCTGATGCAGGCAATTGTAAAGTAAAAGTCGCAAGAGTAGCAGGACTTATGGGGAGGAAGGGATCATTGGGATCAGCTTCTCCAGTATCACTATCATAATCGAATAGCACCCTTTGTTGATTATTAAGAAGATCCACTGCTTTTACTGGATTATAATAAGAAAGTCTTACCAAATCATACCAATATTGTCCTTCAAAAGCCAATTCAATTCTTCTTTCATTAAAAATGACATCTTCATTGAGTACTGTAACTGGATCCACTCCTGCACGCTCTCTTACCATATTGAAATACATTAAAGCTTCAGCATCAGTTGTAGAACCATTATTTCCAAGAATAGCCTCAGCATACACTAAATAAATATCCGCTAATCTTAATAAAGCGTTATGCTCTATTGAGCCTAAAAAATGCATTGCTGGGGTATTGTTATCAACCTCGTTACCTATAATATGCTTCTTCATACCCGCTGCAGTAGCAGTATATCCGCCCCCGGCTTCATTTAACTCGGCATAATAATCACCAGGCAGCATAAAGTTCACTTTTCGTCTTATAGAATCTTGCTCTGTATAAGCCAAGTATATATCATAGGTTACGTTTATAAATCCCCAAGCTCCCTGCTTCCCAGGATTGACATCATTACTCGGAGAATGTGTCAATAACATATTTCCTGTTAACCAATCAGATGTTACACCCCATTGTAAAGCAAACAATGATTCTGGGTTATCATTAAATTGTGTTCTAAAAAGATCCTTATAACTAGGAAACAAAGCCAAACCGCTATTTTTAACTACATCCCCTGCATAGCTTTTTGCCAGATCCAAATATTGTTGATTGCGTGTACCTCCAGATTGCCCCAATCCAGCCATTGTTAAATACACTTTGCTTAACAGTCCTTTCGCGGACCAACTTGTTACCCTGCCTGCTTCATCAGTGAGGGGAAGGTTTTCAGCGGCAAAAGTTAAATCTTCAGTAACAAATCGATAAACATCTTCAACCCTGTTTTTATTTACCAATGGGTTTGTTGCTAGCTGGGCGCTATCTTCTATAATAGGAACCTCACCCCATAACAAAGCAAGATTATAGTATGCCATGGCACGGATAAACTTTGCTTCTGCGATTCCGCCATTTTTATCAGCCTCAGCAACTGTTGCCGGTGTTTGTTGTTCAATTGCATTTATTGTGGCATTACAATGGGCAATTATAATATACCATGATTTCCAACATTCTTGTAAAACACTATTAGATCCCGAAAGCGTAAACGTATTAAGTTCTACTGTACCTTGACCTGCATACGGCGCCACTAAGTTCCCACTTAATATGTCCCCTAATTGAAGGTATGCACTATAATTCCAGTTTGCCCATATTGTACCACCATAAAGTGCTGCCGTAGCTAACCGAATTTCTTCTTTTGTCTGATAAAAATTTTCTGTACTTATCTGAGACTGGGAAGGACGATCAAGAAAGTCTTTTTCGCAACCGGTTAAAACCAGTATAACCAATAGAGATAAAATAATTTTGCTATATATTGATTTCATAATTTCTAGTTTTTATTTAGTTAATCCTATATTAACGCCTAACGTAAATGTTCTAGGTTGTGGATAAAAACCATTATCAATTCCAGCTTGCAACGGATTCCATGAACCTACTTCCGGATCTAACCCCGTATACTTTGTAATAAGAAAAGCATTGGTAACATTGGCAAATACCCGTAAAGAACTTAAATGAATCTTTTTAACGACATCTTCAGGGAATGTATAGCCCAATGTGATGTTTTTACATCTAATAAAAGAACCATCTTCAACATATCTGTCTGAGAAACGATTATTCCTATTACTATCGTTGTTTTTAAGTCCAACAATAGTTGTGTTTGGGTTTGTAACATAAACGTTATTAACATCGGAAGCCGAACCATTAGGGTCTATTAAAGCCAACCTTGCATAATCTTTCAATGATTTTAAGAAACTTTGTGATGTTCGGGGATTATCACCAATAATCCTCATTGCATTTATTACTTCATTACCAATACTTGCACTAAAAAAGACATTCAAATCAAGACCTTTATAGCTAATGGTATTACCAAGACCTAATTGAAAATCAGGAATAGGAGAACCTAATTTTGTTTGATCTTTTTCTGTAATAACACCATCGCCATTTAAGTCTTTAAACATAAGGTCACCATACCACACCCCGCCTGAATTTGGAGTAATAGGCAAAACAGTACCATCTGTTTCAGTAGGTAATGCATGGTTTTCAAAATCGCTCGCAGTTGCAAATATGCCATCGACCACATAGCCATAAAAATCACCTATGGATCCCCCAACGACTGTTTGGGAAACTATATCACCTCCAATGTACCCAGGCAATGAAGCCCCGTCAGTATTCAGTTTCAATACTTTGTTTTTGTTATGAGACAGCGTAAAATTTGTAGTCCAAGAAAAATCTTTGGTAGTTATATTTTTTGAACTTAAGTGAAAATCTATCCCTTTATTTTCAACAGCTCCTATATTTACATAAGGTGCGCCGATTGAACCAGGAGAATAGCCCGTAGCTGTTCCTGAGTATAATGGCAATGGAATTTGCAATAACAATCCGTCTGTGAAACGCTTATAGACATCAACAGAAAGATTCAATTTCCAACCAAAAAGCCATGTATCAAGTCCCGCATTACTATATTCTGTTTTTTCCCACTCCACTATAGGATTCCCTAAACTAGCCGTAAGCTGTGAATTACCGGATAAACCTGTGGTAACTGAGGTTAAAGTTGACAAATAAGCATTATCTCGAACGTTTTGGTTATTGGTAAGACCATAGCCTATTCTTAACTTCAATTCATTAATGTTTTTTGAGTTCTTTAAAAAGTCCTCATTATTTAATCTCCATGCCAATGATCCAGAATACGTAGTTACCCAACGATTATCTGGCGCAAATTTTGAAGAACCATCATAACGGGCATTAGCAGTCAACAAATACTTATCATCATAAATAAAGTTAAGACGACCAAAATAACCTTCCAGTGCACTATCACCTCTTGTACCTTCATTGGTAGCAGTATTAACATCTCCACTACTGATATTAGTAACATTATTAGAAATAAAACCTCTTCTTTCTGCAGTAATGCCTTCATTTTGAAACAACTGAGCTTCATGCCCTAACAACAGATTAATTTTGTACTTGTCAGCAAATAGGTTATCATACGTAAAGAAACTTCTAAAAGTAGTTTGATAGTTCTGCCTGTAAGAATAACTTGCCGAATTATCCGGTTTTACAGCTAATCCAAACTCGTAAGATGGATAAAATTGATCCTCTGTGTTAAAGGAAAAATTTCCTGAGACTTCATTTCTAAAAGATAAATTTTTTGCAAGCGTCATATCTGCATATAAATTTGCAAACAGCTGGTTTCTTTTAGGATTGTTTCTATTAATCAATGCAAGTGCATAGGGATTTACACGCTTTTGAATCCACCCTTCACTACTTTCCTCCCCAGCATAACTTCCATCAGGATTTCTTACAGGTATATCAGGTGTTTGACTCAATGCTTCCCGAATCACATTAGCTCCTGTTGTGTTTACATTCTCATCAATATGTGTAAGCTGTAAACTAGTGCCTATATTCAACCAGTCGGTAGTTTTGTTATCTAAATTTAATCTTACCGATGCTCTCTTAAACTTAGACCCCAGAGCTATACCCTCCTGACTTAAATAAGTACCTGACAATAAATATGTTGTTCTTTCACTACCTCCACTTAAAGTAAGCGAATGGCTTATTGACAGAGCGCTTCTAAACAATTCTTTTTGCCAGTTGGTTCCTTCACCTAAATATTTAGGATTAGCAAACTCCGGCCTGTCATCAAAGCCCCAAACCTCTGCTCTATCGTTAATAAATTGGGCGTATTCCCTCAAATTCATGACCGGATACTGCTTAACCAGTTCTTGCAATCCTGTTTTTAATTCATAAGTAATTTCTGGAGCTCCCTCTTTACCTCTTTTTGTGGTAATAATAATCACACCGTTTGTTGCTTGCGACCCGTAAATAGCAGTTGCTGAAGCATCTTTGAGAACATCTATGGATTCAATATCCGAGGGGTTTATGGCGGCCAATGGATTTGTACCGTTGCCAGTTCCATAACTTTGACCAATAATAACCCCGTCAATCACATA
>JBNKGY010000287.1:0-4598 GCA_050290065.1 Marinilabiliaceae bacterium | reverse complement strand
TGCGTTAAATTTCTCGAGCTAGCTCGCTAGCCCTGCAAAATTCGCCTTGTATATCAGCCTTTTATGTCCATCTGAATGCTAAAAATTTTAATCGAACTCAGGTTAATAAATTAATTCTGGCTTTTAATCATCATCTTGTGTGTTTAATAATTAATCATGATAGTTTCATGTGTTTATTTTTTTTTATTACCACATGGAACTCGCCTAAAATAATCATCCTCGTATGTGAGAATTTTTTCTCATGGCTCGTTTCATTTGTTTATATTTTGTTTTTATTGGTTTCCGAAACCTCGGGAGAACTCGCCAAATTTGAACATTTTCCTGTGGGAGAAAAGTTTCATCATGGCTCGTTTCATTTATTGAATTGTTATTTTATCCATTTTCAAATCGTTAGCATCCGAACTGCTTCCATAATAAACTTCATATTCACCCGGAGCAACACTCATTTTTCGCTGGCTCCAATCGTAAAACTCAAAAGCTAAATTAGCCAATTCGATTGTTACCAGCTGAGTTTTTCCTGCCGCAATTTTCACTCGTTTAAAATTGCGTAATGTTTTTAGGGGACCATCTATGTCGTTTACTTTACGAACATAAACCTGAACCACCTCAACTCCATCTCGGCTTCCCATATTCTGTACCGGAATAGTTAACTGTACAGATTCTTCTGGTTTAATGGCGGTTTTACTCAAGCGTGCATCTCCTATTTTAAAGGTTGTGTAACTTAAGCCATAACCAAAAGGAAAAAGAGCATCATTCATGAACCTATAGGTGCGTCCTTTCATGGAATAATCTTCAAAATCACCTAAACTATCAGAGTTCTTATAAAATGTAACCGGCAATTTACCTGAAGGATTATAATCACCAAACAGTACATCAGCCACTGCCTGACCGCCGGACTGACCGCCGTACCAAGCCTGTAAAATAGCATCGCAGCTTTCTGTTTCGGGTGTTAAGGCCATTGCTGCTCCGGAGCAATTAACAAATACGATTCTTTTTCCTGCCTTTTTTAAAGCTTGCAAACATTTGCGTTGAGATTCAGGAAGTTCAATATTGGTTCTGTCGCCTCCTTTAAAGCCAGGAAACACAATCGGCATTTCTTCTCCTTCTAATTCCGGAGAAATTCCACCAACAAAAATCACCTCATCTATTCCTTTCAGCTTAGCTATCAATTCATCATAATGAACCGGAATCTCTCTTCCAAGATTAAATTTAAAGTGTGCATCCCCCCAATCAGAAACAGCTACAAACTTAACCACAACCTTATAGTCTTTTCCTTTCTCCACATTATATGGAAGTCTTATTGGAGCTATATTCCAGGACTCTTTATTAAACAATATTTCATTATTAACAATCACCTCACACTTTCCACGAAATTCCAGTCTCAGCACTATTTCCTCAGATTTTCCGGCACTGTAAACGGCCTCGTATTTTCCGGAAAAATCTTTAATATTCACTCCACGGCTAAATTGGTTTTGTCCGGCGGTAGTTAATTGAATAGGATTTATAATTTGCTCTTTTGCCACAGCATTTCCTTTTAACTCTGTGTTATTCCAGTAGGTGGCATTTACTCCGGTATTACCTTCAAAAGAGCAGTTTTCAAAAAGGTTTTCGGTAATCATGTCTTCAATGATATCACACCCTTTGTCATAGACTATTTTTTCAGTAGGGAGTTTTGATTTTATTCCATCCAGAACAGTTACAATTTTTTCGGGGAAACCATTGTAATTACCTAACATCATTGGTTTATCATCTGCATTAGGACCTAGTACAGCTATCCTTTTTACGGATTTGGACAAAGGAAGAATATTATTTTTGTTTTGAAGTAAAGTCATACTTTCCTGCGCCATTTGAAGCGCCAGCTTTTTATGGTCATCTGAATTAACTACTGACATCGGGATTTTCGACCAGGATACCAGGGAATCATCATCCATTTCACCCAAATCAAAGCGACCAACTAAAACATTTTTCAGGTGCTCATCAATCTCAGCTTCAGTTATCAAACCATTTTTTAAAGCTTCCGGTAAATTTTTATAATCATACCCCCATCCGCACTCAACATCAGTACCTGCTATAACTCCTTTTGCAGCAGCATGAACAGCAGTGGACGAAACTTTATGTGTGCTGTAAAAATCAGTAATGGCTCCACAATCTGAAACCACCAGGTACTTAAAGCCCCAATCATCGCGTAATATTTTTTGTAATAAACGGGTACTGCCACAACAAGGCTCATCATCCAAACGCTGGTAGGCACACATTACTTCACGCACATCTGCATCCTGAACCAAAGATTTAAAGGCAGGTAAATAGGTTTCCCACAAGTCACGAGGATTAACATCATTAATGTTCAGTGTATGTCGACTCCATTCCGGTCCGGAGTGAACTGCAAAGTGCTTGGCACATGCAAGTAGTTTTTTATATTTCGAATCTACAGGCCCTTGAAGCCCTTCAACAACCGCAATCCCCATGCGGGAAGTCAGATAGGGATCCTCGCCATAGGTTTCTTGTCCCCGCCCCCAGCGAGGGTCGCGAAAAATATTCACGTTAGGTGTCCACACTGACAAGCTCTCGAACTTGCTGTTTTCTTTTCCTGCTCTTAAGGCGTCATGATATCTAGCCCTGAATTCATCAGATACTGCGTTAAAAACATCGTAAACAAGTTTATCGTTAAACGAGGCAGCCATTCCAATACATTGAGGAAAAACACTTACGTTCGAGGCATATCTTATGCCATGCAAGGCTTCGCTCCACCAGTTGAATTTTTTAATTCCCAAGCGAGGAATGGCTTCTGATTCATCGCACATCAAACTGGCTTTTTCATTTATTGTCAATCTTGATATTAAATCATTAGCTCGTTCCTCCGAGCTTAATTCAGAGTTTTGATAGGGTAGCTGTTGGGCAAACGAATCAAAAACGAATAACACACTTACTATTAAAATAATATATTTCATCTGTCTATTTTTTTTATTGCCTTATGAAACTCACCAATTTAGTCGTCCCCGTGTGTGTGGAAACTTTACTCATGGTTCGTTTCATCTGTTTTATATTTTGTTTTTTATGGTTACTGATACATCATGAGAACTCGTCAAATCTGATATCACTGGCTTACAAAACATGCATATTCATAATGCGTGTGGACTTCAATTTTCCCATTGCTTATACTGTATAATACCTACTGACTTTTTTCCTTTTTTTAGATGTGCCGACTCGTCTACAATATACCCAACTGGAAGCCCATTAAGTTTCTTTTGTTGGTTAAAATCCTTAGAGGTATCCTGTGCTACTTGAACCTGAAGACCTTCGTAGTTCCATTTTGAATTGTTTATGAAATGTTGATAAGCTATGTATTCATTATTGGCAACTTGCTCTTTCATTCTTTCCATATTGATTTCGCCTTTGGGGCAACTCATAAGCCCTTTCAGATAATTTATGGTTACTGGTGTATTGTCAAATCTATAAGACAGAAACTTAGCTTTGTAATTACTAACAAACTCATTCATGCAACAACTTGACATACCTACATTTATGAAATTGTATATTTTTTTAACCGATTGAATTTTAGCCATTGACATAATTCTATCGGGAATTGTTTATTATTTAATTTTCACCTTAAAAATACCATTATTGCGCTGATATACAATTATATATATCATTTTTTAACTTGGTAAAGTAGAAATAATTAGTTTAAGAAATTTCATTGTTCTATTTTGAATGTTATCCCGTTTTAATAATATCGACTGCAGGTTTTATTTTAGATTATTTTATATGAATAAAATTCAGATTACTTCCATGGGAACTATCTCCAAAATAAACAGGTATAAAAATTATCATTTAACAAATGAGACTTTTTATAAAACTAATGGCCGTACAATTTCTGTTAGCAGTATAAAACCCTGTCTTAATCCTTGAATCGATATACATCTTAATTTTGTGTTACTTGGATTATTAATATGCCAAACTACCTTGATTTTCAAAAATTCCCGTAAATATATTATAAACTTCCTGATATATCAACGTTTTTGTAATGCGAATCACATCCATTTTTCTACCGCAGTAATACCGAATAAAATTCAAAATGCTACTTCTAGTTCACTTCGTTCCAAAAGTAGCTTGTATTTAGCTCAGTATTATACCGGCGCATTTATAGTTTTAATTGGCATCTCTTTGGTGAGATCAGGATATGATTTAGAATGATTTGCTATTTCGTAGCCATCACTTACTTGTGTTTGCTGTTGACTCCAATCGCTAACACCATTAGTCGGCATAAAAAAAGTAGCATTAATATTATGGCTCTGCAATTCAGGAGTTACTAAATGATAATGGGCAGGACTCCAGTCATCAAACGTCAAAACAACGGCTGCTTTTTTTGTTATTGTCCCAATTACATATCTTGCCAGGAACCTGAGTGAAGTCTGGAATTATAAGAAGGAATAGAAAGTAACTGAGAAGAATATGTTTTTACTAGACATCGTTCTGTTAATAACCTCAATTCGACATAAAATTAATGGCTCAGACCGCTTATAAATAGTACTTGCACGAAAACTCAAGTGGCAGATAAGAAAGCTTCATTTTTGAGGCTTTCGAAGCTCGAAAAATGTGAG
>JBNKGY010000286.1:0-4647 GCA_050290065.1 Marinilabiliaceae bacterium | reverse complement strand
AAAGTATGATAGATAACCAATATTAAAATTTAATGAAATACTAAGCATTCTAATAAAAACATAGCACTCTTGCGGACTAACAAGAACCTGAAATTTATTTTCTAAAAATCAACCTGATCATCTTCATTTATCAATGTAATACCAACTCCTTGCGTTTGAGCTCTGGCAGTTCGCCCAATTCGATGTACATAATCTTCTGCATCATTTGGCACATCAAAATTAATTACCAAATCAATTTTCTCAATATCAATCCCTCTGGCCACAATATCTGTAGCCACTAAAATTTGTACATTTCTATTCTTAAATTCTCTTAAAACTTCAATCCGCTCATTCTGATCGAGGTCTGAATGAATGGCACGAGCATTAAAATCATTCTTCTTCAATGCTCTTACAATATCATTCACTTTGGATTTTCTGGACACAAAAATGATGATACTCGGAAGATCTTTATCCTTCAGTAAATCAACGATTAAATCTACTTTTTGATAATCATGAACGACATAAGCAGCTTGTAAAATTCCTTCTGCCGGTTTTGATATGGCAATATTAATTTCCTGAGGATTATTCAAAAGCTTTTTTGCCAGTTCCCTGATTTTCGGAGGCATTGTTGCGGAGAATAATAAGCTTTGACGATTTTCTTTAGGTAAGAAACTCTCGATTTGCATAATATCCTCATTAAAGCCCATATCTAACATACGGTCAGCCTCATCTAAAATAAAATGTCTAACTGACTTAAAATCAACATACCCCATTGTCAAATGCTGAATCATTCTGCCCGGAGTAGCCACAATGATATCAGCTCCTTGCGTTAGAGCTTTTTTCTGTTGATCCCACAAATCCTTATCGTTACCACCATAAACAGCCAAAGATGTAACAGATAAAAAGTAACTAAATCCCTCTATTTGCTGATCTATTTGTAGTGCAAGTTCTCTTGTTGGAACTAATATTACTGTTGTTGTTCCCTTCTGATGATTTTTTACAAGACGATCTAAAACCGGAAGAAGGTAAGCCGCTGTTTTTCCTGTACCAGTTTGAGCACAAGCAATTAAATCTGCCCCTTCACGAATAACCGGGATGGTTTGAACCTGTACCGGAGTTGCATCAACGAATCGCATGGCATCCAAGCCATCCATCACTTCCGGTGTAAAATCAAAATCTGTAAACTTCATAAATTATTATTTAGATAAGAGACTATTAACCTGAGTTCGATTAAAATTTTAGAATTCAGATTGACATAAAAGGCTGATATACAAGGCAAATTTTGCAGGGCTAGCGAGTTAGCTCGAGAAATTTAACGCAGTAGATCAGTTTTTTATGCAAAGCATGAGAGTTTTCGCCTATAAACAGCGATCTTCTTCCTGAAAATTATTCAAAATAGCCCGCTATTCTTTCATAATTTTCAGTTGAATCTCACTATTTATAGGCGGTCTGAATCCAAAATTTTATGTCGAACTCAGGTTATTACGAACTAACATTTCTGCCAATCAAGTCGCAAGCTAACATGTTTCAATTCACCATAGTAGTGCTATGTCTCATTACAACATGTTCTTGATTAATTGCACTTTTAACTCCCATAACAAAGCCCTAGGGTTAAAGATGAAGAATAACCTGAAATTGACATAAAATTTTAATCGAACTTTGGCTAATACTTTTAAGATCTATCCGACTAATTTTCCGCGTTAAGGCAAAAAAACTATTTTTGCAAAATATAAATCTAATAAAATGGCATTAATACTTTCTATCGAAACTTCAACAAAGGTGTGCTCAATCTGCTTATCCAAAGACAATCAGATTGTTGAAAAAAAAGAATTGTATGAAGCAAACTCTCATGCCACTCATCTGACTGTTTTTATTAAAGAGTTATTTGAAAATCTGAGTGATTATCAATTGAGTGATATTGATGCTGTTGCTGTGAGTAGTGGCCCAGGATCATATACCGGCCTAAGAATTGGAGTCTCGGTCGCTAAAGGAATCTGCTATGCCCTTAATAAACCTCTTATTGCAATTACCTCACTAGAGACATTAACACTATCAGTTTTTAATCACGCCGAGTTTAAAAATCAGGTAAGAAATAACACACTGATATGCCCAATGATAGATGCAAGACGGATGGAAGTATATACTGCATTGTTTAATTCACAAAAACAATTAGTTCGTAAAATAAGTGCTGAAATTATTGATGAATATTCATTTCAAGAGGAGCTTGACAAACATACAATTATCTTTTTGGGAGATGGTGCCGGTAAATGTAAAGAAGTAATCAATCATCAAAATGCTATATTCATAGATAATATGAATCCTTTAGCAGCTAATATGATTGATGTGGCTCACAATAAGTTTAATAATAAACAGTTTGAAGATGTCGCATATTTTGAACCATTTTATCTGAAAGATTTTATCGCAACAACTCCGAAAAAGAAAATATTATAGAAACAAAAAATATCGTAATCTACGTTATCATCAGTATCGAAAAAAATACTGACCTTAAAAAACCCATAGCAAGCAATAAACCATCCCTATAACCATTACAACATAGAAAGTTTATAACATATACACTTAAAGTCGTAACTATATAGTGTCAGCAAGAAAGCTCCATTTTTTTCGTTACTCGTGCTCTCAAAATGATCATTTACGGTAGTAAACTCACATTTATCGAGTTTCGAAAGCCTCAAAAATGAAGCTTTCTTATCTGCCACTTGAGTTTACGTGCAAGTACTATATAACTTGGAATATAAAATTACGTATAACCTTTATGGACTTCATAAGCCTTTGTTTTTAAGTCAGATTGGGTTCAAATTTTGATTTGGTCTGATAATTGCTAAAATTTAAGGAAATGCCTAATACATTACTATATGGTTGTTAAAAAAATTACTCTACTAATATTTATACTTGCATTTGCAGTCGGCTTTTCTTTTTCTCAAAAAAATCAGGCCATTTATACCAACGCTTATAAATCTGGTGAAAAATTAAAATACTCACTAAGATATGGATTTATTACTGGCGGTTACATTACGTTTTCTGTTAAAGATTCTGTCTGGGAGGGTATACCTACAAACGAAATTAAACTATCTGCCAAAACTTCAGGATTTGTTGATGCTATTTTTAAATTAAGAGATCAGTACATTAGCTATATGAATACTGAGACTCACCAGCCCGTTAAATCTGTTCGGGATATACGTGAAGGAAAATATCGTTATTACAATGAAGTTACCTATGATTATTCATTGGTAAAAGATGACTCCATTAAAATTCAAAGTGAAAAATCGGGAGAAGTCATCGTTCCTCACAATATTCAAGATATTCTATCAGCTTTTTATTATGCCCGGAAATTTGATTTTAATGATAATATGAAGAAAGGTGAAATTCTTGAATATACGACGTATTTTGGAGATGAAATCTTTCCTCTCAGAATAAAATATATCAGAAACGAAATAATAGATACCAATTTTGGTAACATGGAATGTTATCTTTTTTACCCTGTAACTGAAGTTGGAAGAGCCTTTAAAACAGAAGAGGACATGAAGGTTTGGATTACAAGAGACCTAAATAGAATACCTGTAAAACTTAAAGTAAATTTAAAAGTAGGTTCCTTTACATGCGACTTAGAGGAATTCAAAGGTCTTAGAAACTCGGTTAGTGCTATCAGGCGATAGAAACCAATGAGATGATAACCTGAAACTACATTTACGATAAGCATCTAAATCATTATTCATACTCATTTAGGAGCTATTATTTCTACCATTTGATAGTTGTTAGGTCATCTTTTTAAATTGCGCCCCTGAGTTCGATTAAAATTTTCAGCATTTATCTCATTAATTATCGATTTTTAAGGTATTCGATAAAACACTAACTAATAACCTCACTTCGAATACTGCCTATTAGTAAGCGCCATCTTTTATTTAATAGTTGTTAAATATTAGCTATTTTAACTATTTGGGTTATTTTTGTACAATTATAATACTCATAAAAAGATTAATATATTATACTATGGCAAATACATCTGATATCAGAAACGGGATGTGCATCGAATTTAAAAACGATCTATATGCAATTGTGCAGTTTCAGCATGTTAAACCAGGTAAAGGTCCTGCATTTGTAAGAACTAAGCTTAAAAATATATCAACAGGCAAGGTCATTGACAATACCTTTTCTGCTGGTCATAAAATAAACGAACAACGAGTTGAACGTCGTTCATACCAATATCTTTATAAAGATGATATGGGGTATGTTTTCATGAACAATGAATCGTATGAGCAAGTTACTATTGAAGAAAAATTAATTGAAAACCATGATTTACTTAAAGATGGTTTGGCCTGCGAGGTTGTTTACCATGCAGACACAGAGACTCCTTTATTAGTAGATTTACCAATGCACATTGAGTTTGAAGTTACATATACAGAACCTGGCGTTAGAGGCGACACATCCTCTACAAACTCCTTAAAGCCAGCAACTATAGATACGGGATCGCAAATTATGGTTCCATTATTTGTAAATACGGGCGACTGGATCAAAGTAGACACCAGAGACAGGTCATACGTTGAAAGAGTAAAAAAATAATAGCATAATAACGCAAATGTAGCCCTACTTATTAAAGCAGGGCTATTTTATTCAGTTTTTATCTGTCTTTTGGTAAAAAAAATTAATAAC
>JBNKGY010000285.1:0-4723 GCA_050290065.1 Marinilabiliaceae bacterium | reverse complement strand
TGAAAATTATTCAAAATAGCCCGCTATTATTTTATAATTTTCAGTTGAACCTCACTATTTATAAGCGGTCTGAATTCTAAATTTTATGTCGAACTCAGGTTATTAATTTACTTTTCTATTTCTATTCTCAAGCCATAAATACGCGGTACTTTCGTTGCCATCTATCTGACTCTCCAGGCTGTAGATTTATCCCTTTAAAAACCTCAGGACTTACCACATGCTTTCGTCCCCACAGATTTATTTGAGTTGGATTAAAATCAACTGATTCACAAATACCAACACCTAATTGAACATTCTCAAGAGTCCAGTTCAGTCCGTTTTTAAATGGTTGAGCAATCTTTTCATAAAAAAAATCACCAACAGGAGCCTTTGACCATGCAATAGTATGCTCATCAGATACAATGATTGCTTTGCCACTTAAACCCTTATTAAATTGACTCTTGTTAATTTTACCGTGAAATGAAAGTCTGGTATTTTTTGAGATATGTTTCCCCGCCAGAGCAATAAAATTGTGTGCATATTCAGAAGTTTTTAATTCACAGTTCCCGACATTCTCCAGAAAATAATCAATAACAAAACCATCTTCTGTCAGGGTGAACTTCTTTTTCAGAAAAAAGGCCGTATCAAAATCATTATTTAAGCAATGAAAAACAACGGCATCATCGTCAACAACCTCGCTAAATTCAATGGGTTTCAATTGATAAACATGCCGGAAATCATATTTCTCATCACTTTCCTTACAAAGTAAACCCACTCCTATTTTCGGAAAAAACTCACCTATTTTGCAATAATCATATCCCACCGGATCTGTCATTCCAAACTCATTATAAAAACCACATCCCTCATTTTCTGGAGACCCTTTTTTTGTTTCGGTTGTGCAAAAAGAAATATCATTCCACCATAACTGAACCACTTTACCGGTCCAATCAAACCGGGTTCCCTTGTATCCCCATTCAGGTCTTTCGATACTAAGTCTGATATTTCCTTTTTCTAATACAATCATAACCTAAGAATATCCTAATGAAAACTCCCTTTACACAGATGACTACTTAGTGTTCGTCTATAAAGTCCAACTACTACGTTGTTGCTCAAAATCTAAATCCTCATATACGCTAGTATACTGCGGTTTAAATTTTTCACACGCCTTGTATTTAAACTTTATAGTCCAAACACCTGACTTTATGGACAGGCACTACTTAACGATAAAGCTCACCTTTAAATCGGCATTTGAATCACCTCCAACCCATAGGTTAAAGTCTCCGGGCTCAACCACTTCTTCCATATTTTCATTGTGAAATGAAAGTTCAGACACAGGCAGATTAAAGCTTACCTTTTTAGATTCGCCAACCTCTAACATAACCTGCTTAAAGCCCTTTAATTCCTTTACCGGTCGGGTTACATTTCCAACCCAATCGCGCACGTATAACTGTGCTACTTCTATTCCCTTATAATCACCAGCATTAACTAATTCAAAAGATACTTTTATGGTATCGCCCATGGAATATTCTTTTTTATCAAGCTGTAGTTTATCGTATCCAAATCTTGTGTAGGACAAACCATACCCGAATGGATACAATGGAGTAAAACCTGCATCTATATAATGAGATTCATTACCTAAGGAAGTTTGAGCTGCTTTAACTGGGATATCATCCATATGTGTCCAGGAATTTGGATTGGCAGGACGACCTGTGTTTTTATGATTATAATACATCGGAATTTGACCAACTTGCTTTGGAAATGTTACCGGTAGTTTACCGGATGGATTTTCTTCTCCAAACAAAATATCAACTAACGCACTGCCTCCCATAGTGCCTGGATGCCAGGCATACAAAACAGCATCAGCATATTCAGTAACATCTCCAATAGTAAGTGGTCGGCCTGCCATTACAACAAGTACAAGTGGTTTTCCGGTTTTATGTAGTTCCTTAATTAATTGTTCCTGAGCTCCAGGTAAGTTTATATTTGCCCTGGCATGCGCTTCTCCTGATAAAATAGCTTCTTCACCACCGCAAAAAATAACAACATCTGAATTTTGAGCCATTTTTATCGCCTTAGGAAATCCTTCAGTCGTTTTTGTTCTGGTAATTTCCAGACCTTTTGTAAACCTTACTCTGGTATCGCCTAAATATTGTTTAAGGGCAGTATATGGCGTGCTGGTTAATGTACTATCTCCATCAAAAACCCAGGTTCCCATTTGCTCATACATTTCGTTGGCCATGGGTCCGATAAGTGCCACGCTTTTAATATTTTTTTGGATAGGCAATGTATGATTCTCATTTTTTAGTAAAACCATACTTTCAACAGCCGCTTGCTTAGCTGCGTCAAGGTATTCGTTATTTGCAAACTGGTATTGCTTTTCTTCAGACACGTATGGATCTTCAAATAAACCCAATTCAAATTTTACCCGCAGAATCTCTCTCACGGCCTGATCAATTATTTCTTGTGATAATAAACCTTCTTCTAATAAGGATTTTATTGATTTTTTATAAGTTGTTGCAAACATTTCCATGTTCACTCCAGCGGCAATGGCTCTGTAGGCAGCTTCTTTTTCGCTTGCCACAAAACCATGCGCAATCATTTCGTATGTAGATGCCCAATCGCTAACTACAAATCCGTTAAATTGCCATTCTGATCTTAAAACCTGACGAAATAGAAATTTATTCCCTGTTGATGGCACTCCATCCAAATCATTAAATCCCGACATAAATGTACGAACTCCTGCATCAACAGCAGCTTTAAAAGGTGG
Source organism: Marinilabiliaceae bacterium (assembly GCA_050290065.1). Taxonomy (GTDB): domain Bacteria; phylum Bacteroidota; class Bacteroidia; order Bacteroidales; family Marinilabiliaceae; genus Saccharicrinis. Next base: position 1,977 of record JBNKGY010000285.1, on the reverse strand, counting down.
AAGATAAACATCTCTTAATTCACGCGGAGGTATTATGGTTGAGTTATAATCTCTACCTCCTTCTGATGCGCCATATCCACAAAAATGTTTGGCACATGCAATAATGCTTCCTTCTGCTCCTAAAGTATCGCCCTGAAAACCTTTTACGGATTGAGCTCCCATAACAGATACCAGGTAAGGATCTTCACCAAAACTTTCAGCTATTCTTCCCCAACGTGCATCTCTGCTTATATCAATCATTGGTGCAAAAGTCCAGTTGACACCTGACGACCAGGCTTCATGAGCGGCAATTTCAGCACCTTTTCTGACTAATTCCGGATTCCAGGTTGCTGCTTGACCTAAAGGAATCGGAAAAATGGTTTTAAAACCATGCACAACATCACGCCCGATTAATAATGGTATTCCTAACCTACTTTCTTCGATGGCAATTTTCTGAATCTCGTTCAGCCTTTTGACATCAACCTCATTTAATATCGACCCAATTTCACCATTTCGCAATGCTTCTTTAAATTCATCCGGGATACCATAATATCCATTGGATTGACACATTTGTCCAATTTTCTCATCCAAGGTCATTTGGCTAATCAGCTCTGTCACTTTTCCCTCAATGGTATTGTTCTGATTCACCTTGCTATCCTTACAGCTCAAAAGAATTAGGCATAGCAATCCTATATATGTTAGAAATAATTTCTTCATAATTACAAATAATATTGAGGGGGCTATCCCTATAATACTTTAGTTTGGTAATTCATATACTCTTACATAATCTATCTCCATGGTTTGAGGAAAAATGGAATTATCAATTCCCTGGGCTCCTCCCCAATTGCCGCCGACAGCTATGTTAAGGATAAAAAATTGTGACTTATTAAAGGGCCAGTTTGCACCAGTTTTATTAGAAGGAGAATATATATGTGTTACATTCTCTGGTGTATCGATATAAAATGTTAATGATGATTCATTCCATAAGAGACCATAAATATGGAATTCTTCTTCAGCTGTATTCAGTGTTTTAGGCGATCCATCACCATTCTCAGCAAATCCAGTAGAAGTATGCACTGTTGCATGAACAATATTGGGTTGATAACCTACATATTCCATAATATCTATTTCACCACAAGCAGGCCAGCCCACTGAATTTATGTTACTTCCCAACATCCATATTGCAGGCCAAATTCCAGTTCCGGAAGGTAGTTTAGCACGAACCTCAATTTTTCCATAGGTAAATTCTTTCTTACCTAAAGACACCATGCGAGTTGATGTATAAGAACCTGCCACTTTACTATCATCTACTTTTTTCGCAGTAATAATTAATTTCCCATCCTGAATATGCGCATTACTTCCGTTAGTATAGTTTTGCAACTCATTGTTTCCCCAACCACCGGCTCCAGTTTCAAAAGTCCAGTAACTGGTATTAATAGTTGGGCCATCAAACTCATCGGACCAGATTAATCCTCCTGTTTCTACATAGTTGGGATCATCTTGTGCAATGCTGATAGTTTTAGTGATTGATTTTGTATCATTAGCATTATTTGATAATCCCCAAACAGTCAGCGTAACCTCATACACTCCTTTTAAAGGATAATATACTGATCTAACCGAAGTTTTATCTGTTTCTTTAAATGCCGTTTCACCTTTTCCATAATCCCATTGAACATACAAATATTCCCCTGTTGAGGTATTGGTAAAATTAACCTTATTTGAATTTGCTCTATCGATTTCGTATTCAAATCCTGCAGTATAATTTATGCTATCATCTTCACTGGAACATGATAAAAGTTGCACCGAAGTAAAAATAATAACTAGAATAAATAACAAATTCAGTTTTGGAAATATATTCATCATGACTTTTTTAAAATCCAATTAAACTACCCGGGGATTGATATTCCCGGGTAGTATTAATATTAGTTTAACAATTGGAAATCATCCATATAGAAGATACCTGGATTACAGTGCCCTTCCATACCAAATTGAACAACA
>JBNKGY010000284.1:0-4884 GCA_050290065.1 Marinilabiliaceae bacterium | reverse complement strand
GAGATAATAGGTCTAAGGGATAAATACTTCTTTAGTATTGATTTAAAAGAATTAAATCCAATACGAAAGTATATAAATGTGGGTGAAAGTATGGATGCCTTTAATATAACTTCAAGTTATCGCCATCATACCTTTCCTTGCGATAAGCAGTTTATATACTTTTGCGATGACAGGCAAGGAAAAATAGGTGTTTTTGACCGAGATAAAAAAGAAGTGGTTTGGAGCTATGAGCTTGAAATGGTGAAAGATGGGATTGCTCAAATTCTTGAAATGAAATATTCAAATAATAGATTATATGTATTAGACCGAAATGACACCCTCCACATCTTCGAAAAAGAATAAAAATTTGAATAATACAAAGCCTGAGCAAATGAAGTGACCCCAAAAAGTTGGACGAATTAATATTAATTTATACTGGAATGAGTTCTGTATTTTACGGGACTCATTCCTTTTAGATTACCCTTTATTCTATCGTTATTATAATAATCAATATACTCTCTCATTTCTTGATGAAAGTGTTCCATAGAATTAAACTCCTGCAAATATAATAGCTCCGATTTCAATAATCCAAAGAAGTTTTCTATTACCGCATTATCCAAACAATTTCCTTTACGTGACATGCTTTGCTGTACACCTTTCTTTTTTAGCCGTTTCCGATAATTTGGGTGCTGATAATGCCAACCTTGGTCAGAATGCAAAATTAAGTCTGTATTGTCTTGGATAGTGTCAAAAGCAGCATCTACCATATCTATTACCAAATCAAGGGTTGGCCTGTATGTGATATTATAAGATACAATCTCGCCATTGTATAGGTCAATAATTGGAGAAAGGTAACTTTTCTTTCCGAACAGGGAGAACTCTGTAACATCCGTGGCCCACTTTTGATTAGGTTTGTTTTCTTTAAAATTCCGTTCTAGAATATTTGGTGCTATTGTTCCTGCTTCACCCTTGTATGACCTGTATTTTTTCATCCTCACTTTACATTTTAAACCGATAGAGTTCATTAATTTATAGACGGTCTTATGGTTTAATGTAATGCCTTTGTTTTTCAGCTCAAGAGTTATGCGGCGATATCCGTATCGCCCTTTGTTTTCATGAAAAATCTCCGCTATTATTTTTTTTTCATTTGAATATTTATCCTTTGCTTTTAATTGCTTCACGTGATAGTAAAACGAACTTCTTGCCATTCCTGCCACAATCAATAATACTGAGAGCGGATATCTTAGCCTTAAATCATTAATAGCTATAGCTTTCAATCTTTGTATTGCTATTTTTGATTCTGAATTAAGGCTTGTAACTTTTTTAGATAATCGTTCTCAGCACGGAGCAGTTCGTTCTCTTTAATCAACTTCTCTTCATTGCTAAGAGACGATTTTTGTGTAGTTATTTGCTTATTATTAGCCTTAGGTGGCCTACCTTTACGTTTATCCATAAATAAAGCTGCAACGCCACCTTCTTTATACTCTCGTTTCCATGTAGAAAGAAGCGATGGTGAAATTAGATACTTAACTGATAATTGATGTAAAGATAGCCCGTCTGAGTTCATCTCTTGAAGTAGTTTTAATTTAAACTCTCCAGTATAGCTTAAATCATTTTTGAATGATAACCCAGATTTGCCGTGAACCTTATAGCTGTCAACGCATAAAGAAATTAACCTGTGACTCGTGTTATACTTTCTGGCAATTGAATGGTACGAATCAGAACCCTCTTCTAAAACCGAAAGAACTATACGTTCTTTTTCTTTAATTGAGAATTTGTTCCTTGTTTTCTTTTTCATAAAAAAACACCCCAAATGTTATGTCTAACTTTTGGGGTGCAGTTCAAAATTGTTCAGGCTTTTTTATTTAGAAATACCAAAAGCCTGCTTGGCTTTGGCATCCCTGACAGCCATGTCGATAAAGTAGTAAATTTTGTCCTTATCCTCTTGCGAAAGGCTTTCGATGTCTTCCAGCCGTTTTAACAGGTCTTTGTCGAGAACGGCACTGTTAGAGCCACCAAGCAGGTAATCAAGTGTAACGCCGAGCGAACCCCAGTTGGCGCGGAAATATTTTCCGTGAAATAGCAAAGCTGTAAATCAAAATACAAGAGTTACAATTTAAAAAGTTGTGGCTCTTTTTGTTTGTATTGTAGGAATTAGTATCTGATTATTGCTGCGCTCAGTATAATCAAAGTGAACTTTGCTTCTGCCTTCACTAATCGCAATAATTGCATTGCGGCTAAAAAAGTTGAAAAACGTAAGTTTGTAAATCCAGTACTAACAGGTTATATTTAGTTGTAATTAAACAAAGTAACAATGTCTGACAAATACAAAATACACGATAATAATTCAGCCTATTTTATAACTATGACTACAGTGGGGTGGATAGATGTTTTTACGCGAATAAACCATAAAATGGCGATAGTAGATGCTTTAAAATATTGTCAGCAGAACAAAGGGTTGGAGATATATGGTTGGGTTCTTATGTCAAGCCATTTACACGCTATTGTTGGGGCAGAAGAAGGATATGTATTAAGTGATATACTTAGAGATTTTAAAAAGTATACGAGTAAAAAGATTGTACAACAGATAATTGAAGAACCAGAAAGTAGGAGAGAATGGATGCTATCTTTGTTGAAACATTATTGTGAGCACTTAAAGCGACATCAGAAATTCAAACTATGGCAAGATGGCAACCATGCAGAGATTATATACAGTAATAAATTTTTCGACCAAAAGTTGAACTATATACATCAAAACCCTGTGGAAGATATGATTGTTAGTAATGCGGAGGATTATTAGTTTAGTTCGGCTAGAAATTATGCTGATTTACCTTTTTTGATAGAAGTAATTATGGAAACGCAGCAGATGATAACGTATTCATGAAGTTCGGATTACAAATCCTTAATCTATATCGATTTGTAGTTAAAACTGCTCTTATAGATAGATATTATTAGATTTACATGATGGTAATTGCACGGATGAATATCCGCGCCAACTGGGAGGAGTTTCTGAAGGAATTATAGATTTGTCTAATCCAAATTTACCATATACAAAATTGTAGAATTTTAAGCTTCTTATTAATATGAATAAAACCTATAAATTAGATAATGGTTGGAAAGTAGAGAAGAATAAGGATGATATTCCTATTTTACATGTCACTCCAATATCGAATTCTGTTTTCAAAAAATATCAGAATGTAGAAATTACAGAAGAAATATTTGATGATATTACTAAAGGGGAAAGAGATTTAAAAAAACTTTTTAAAAAGTATAAGCTTCATAAAATAATTATGGAAGATAGTATGGTTGAAGTAAGACCTGAAGTTGTGTTTACAAATACTCCAACAAAGTATCATGGAAGGGGGTTTATTGTTACTCAGGAAGGAGATAATTTTTTTTAGATTATTTACTGTCAACACAAGGAGGCAAAAGTCGTAAATTTGAAATTACCAAAGAGATATACGAAGATGCCAGAAAGGGAGATAAATCTACGTCTGATTTATTTAAGAAATACAACCTGTATCATTTGGATGTACCGGAGAATGATGTAGAATAAATAAACAATCCCTCGCTCAGCATAGCTTAAATCAATCAAAATAGCTCGGCATAGCGTCTCGCTATGTCGTATAATACAAGGCCTCTGGCCTAATAATAAGCAAGAAGATATTCCGCCGTAGGCCCTGAATTGTAAACTAAACTGAAGACGGCTGTTGGCGCAGAATTGTATTCAGTGCAATAAGCAAGCTGTAAATCATATAAAAGAGCTGCAATTTAAAAAGATGCAGCTCTTTTGCGTTTTGTGAGGATTTGAAATCCGGTTTTATAATGGTATGTATTTGTACCACCCTCGCTCAGTGTGGTAAACTGGAAGAAGAAGGGCGATTTTATCTGGAGTGTGCAGCAGGTAAACGATCAGGAATTGATTGTTGAAAACCTGGAGCAGGATTCCACTTATTTATTCAGGATATGTACCGTATGTGACAATGGGATTGGCTTTAGTAGGTGTACTGAGGTAGATTCCGTAAGTCTGGCTACTCTCAGTAGCTTAAGTGATGGTTGTCCTGAACCTGCCTACGACCAAATTGATGTGAATAGCGCCAGAGAAGCCTCTATCAGCTTCGAGGGTGATTTAACCTATACAGCTTATGGAGGTGAGTACCGTATTAAAACCCAACAGGAATGGACTTTGGCCGAAAGTCGCGGAAACGCTGTTGTATTTAGCAATCTAAGCCCCGAAACCACTTATGAGGTAAGGACAAGTGGATTTTGTGGATTGGGAAGATCTGAATATACTGCTGTTGACACCTTTACCACTCCAGAGGCCATTTTTGAAGAAGTGTTGGAGTGTGGAAACGGTTCTGGTGAGGATTCGGGCATCAGTAATACCACACCTATTACAGAGTTGCCATCCGGAACAAGGATTATTGCTAACGGATGGGAATTATATATTAAAAATGTAACAGCAGGTGGAGATACTTACAATGGTTCTGCCTTTGCTAAAGTACCTTATCTAAAACACAGCATGGTTGAATTTACCCTTGAGAATGCAAAGGTAAATACTGATTCTGTAATGTTTGGGGGAAGGGCTATTGTAAAGGGCATTAATGTGCAGTTGATTGACCCTGCAGTGGTTGCTCGTATCGAGAACCTCATAAATATAGCCGAAATGGGCTTAGAGGAAGCTCAGGAGGTGATTGACGAGTTACAGGGAATTGTGGATATGATACCCAGCTTTGGCAATGGATCGGATACCGACCCAGGCGATTATGACTTAATGAAACCCCAGGAACTCTTTGAGAAGGGGATCGCTGACCTAACATCGGCAAAAGACACCTTGCTGGCGGGCATCAGCAACGTTATGGAGGCACGCGACCTGGCCGAGAGTGGTCTGGATGCATTGGCCCA
>JBNKGY010000283.1:0-4908 GCA_050290065.1 Marinilabiliaceae bacterium | reverse complement strand
GTAAAATCCGTTTTCTGACTCGTTAAACCAATCCAGTAGCTGGACCCATTTATTGTTTGTGGCATCCCATCGGTATGCCCCACCCACGTCAGTACGGCAATACCTGTCGCCAGATATCTTGTGTGTAACAATCCCTGTTACAAACCCACCTCCGCCAATAGGGGCGTTCTTGTATGTATATTGAGTATTAGACGTATAGGCACTTCCACTACTAACTTTATATCCATTTACTTTAACCCTTTCTAAAGTTGTATCTGCTTGAGCTAGTACTAAACTATAACAAAAAAATAATAGAGATGACAGGGTAATTAATTTTTTCATAGCAAAGAAAGGTTTAGTATTTTTTAACAATTGACTATATTCATATTTAAATACCATAAAGTCAATTCAGTTTTTATAAATACCCTTATATTTTACTTAAACACGGTATTTTAATTGATTAAACACAAGTGGCAAAATAGTACTCTATTGCTTATTTGATCTTAAATTGATAATTAATGTTCAACATAAGTAGTCAGAAAAAACTTATACCACACCTTTGCTTTATTGTCACTCGTCTAAAATAATAGTACAAAGTCCTAAATATTAAAATCAATTAAATCTATTAGGACAAAAACTGTATTAAAATTTATAATATAATTTTATATAGTTATACCATGAAATAACTACTTAACATATATACTAAATTCTATTGTTTTATATGCCATCACCTCCATACGGTGAAATCCAATTCTTAGCTGAATTACCTCATATGATTTTCATAATACTATAAGTTACTCTAAATTGAGGTTAATACATTGGAGATAAAACTATCAATTAAATAAAGGACAAACGCAAAAGAAAACATTCTTTGCATGACATTTCCAATGCCATCTTTTATTTGCTTAAAACCGGCTGCCAATGGCGTATGCTGCCAAAGTACTTTCTTAAATGGGAGCTGGTTTATTATTATTTTACCAAATGGAAGAACACTGGTGTAATTGAACAACAACACGAGATTATTCGGGACTATGTTCAAAAAAGTAGGGAGAAACATCTCTCCCAGCTTAGCATGTATTGATATCAATCTATTAAAACACCACCTAGGTGGGCAAGACAGATGCTATGATGGTGGTAAACCCATAAATGGGCCTAAAAGACACATCATCACGGACACATTGGGGCTTCTGCTAACTGTAGTTGTATACGCTGCAATGTACAGCAATATAGTATGGTGAAAACATCCTAGATTAAATTGTGGCTCTGATAAATTGACAGGAATAAATAGTCTTTTCATTCCGAATTCCAATCTATGAGCTTCCATGATAAATCCGTCAGTAAAAAAATTCCTATAAATTAACTTTTACAACTTTTTGATATACTTTGGTTAGCTCATCCATCGTGTTTTCGTTTGGTTTACCAAATGATAATTATACTTTAACGATTCAATTTCTTTACATTACCATATAATCTATACATTTGCACACACAATTTTGACTACTAAAGATTCAAGATATTAAACTACTCATTGCATTGTCTGAAACTTACATACTAAATGAGTTCCCTATCAAGGCAACTACATTAATGTACAAAGCACCAACATTGAGGTAATAAAGTAGTTTTGTATTCAAATCCATACCACTGAGAATTTTCAAAAAACAAACCACACTTTAATAATTCTTAATCAGAGTTAACCATTCGGCTTTGTAAATAAAATAAGTTGATTGCCCTAAAAAGGGCAATCAATTTAATAAATTACATTCAACATAACTCTGTTAATGAGAATCGTAATAATCTTTGGTAATGTAGTTATATATTAACCAACTATTTGGATCAATATAGCAAATAAGCTGCATCTGATCCTCAGTAAGAGTCTTGATAGTCATTTTTCCATTCCAATTTGCTATATTATCACCTTGAGCATGGTCATGAATAACCTCTGCACCATAAGTAATCAGTTCGCTTGTACCTGGATACAACATAAATGTACCGGTTCCTGATAGTTCAGGGAACATCTTATTGTCACAAGTAAAATTCGCATTCCCAATCAAATCAAAGGTCATTGTTCCATAATCGCCAGCTGATACTCCTGCCCAGGGAATATCTGAAAATGCAGGGGCCCATTCCCATCCTGTACCTCCAAAATAAAAAGGGCCGGCAAAATATTTACTTACAGCATCTGCATCCAAATCTAACACCCATGTTTTCGATTGTCCAATCCCTCCGGAAAGGAGAGACCACATGGGGTCGCTTACATATCCTTCATCCACAGTAGTTAATGTAAACGTGTATGGATCAGCAGTCACCAGTCCACCAGGAGTTTCAACCGTATAAGTAATCTCGTAATCACCAGCGAATGGAATGATTATGGTATCATTCAATTCAATTGAAGTACCTACGGGTGTTACCCAATATGGCTGAGCTCCAGGAGTTTCACTTTTCAAATAAAATTTATTAGGATTTTCATCACTCTTCGTAACAGAGAATTTCACCGCATTTTTGTCCAATGGTGCTTGCAATTCATATTCATCAGGCGTACAAGCTGCGAACATTATTGCAACCAAAGACAATATCGAAAATATTTTTAATATCTTGTTCATAATAATAAGCATTTAAAATTCATTAATTACCATCCTGGATTTTGTGTCAACATTCCGTCTGAGATTGAGATCTCACTACTAGGAATCTGCATAAATCCTTTCGTAGCTTTAATCTTAGCAGCATCATAAGTAACCTGATCCGGCACGCCGGCACTCACCACTGTTTGCGCTGAAGCCGCAATTACGTTTGCAGCGTTATCTATTCCTGTTCGCAACAAATCCCAGTAACGGATACCTTCAAAAGCAAACTCTAATTTGCGTTCCGTCATGATATCACTCTGGGTAATTGAGGCTACTTCTGTTAAACCTGCACGGGTGTGAACTTTGTTGAAGTATTCTAAGGCATTTGGAGAACCTAGTTCTGCCGCCATAAGCAATACATCGGAATAACGAATAACAATATAATCCTGATCCTGAGATATCTGGAAATCCATCAACCCACCGGTATCTGATGTTCCGTCAGGCAATGCAGTTGGGGTGTATTTTTTTACAGTATACCCGGTATATTCACGCTGATCATTTAAATCAAATGTACTCTCAATGCCTTCCCCAACTATATCGATAACAGAAGCTGTTCTTCGACTGTCTTCTGCAGCAAAAGAATTAACAAACTGTGGATTTACCGTGCAAGCTCCCCAGCCTTTTCCATAAGGAGAAAAATTTGTATTACGCATACCCATCATCCTCATCCAGCCATTTCCATCTGAATTACCATTATAGTCTGATGTGCTGTTGAATTTCTTGGCAAATACAACTTCTATATTTCCCTTACCTGCGTAGGCTGATTTATCCAATGTATTGGTAGAATCAACGGCAACATAACTTGCAGCAGGCCAAAGCGTTTTAAAATCAGTAACAAGATCAAACTCTTTGCTGGAGATTACATCTTCGAGTCCGGCCAGCACTTCTTGCTTTGTTACTCCAAGATCGTCCATTTTATAATAATCTGTATAAAACATATAAACACGGGCCAACAGCGCTTTAGCTGCATATGGTGTTACAAGTCCGTCATTGGTAGCAGATTCAGCTTTTGGATAAGCATCTGCTGGTATATTTGCTATAGCAAATTTAAGATCACTAACAATCAGCTTATAAGTATCCGAAGGACCTACCTGAGGAACAATTTCCTTGGTAGGTATGGTCAATAAAGGAATATTTTCAAAGAGTCGAACCATATCAAAGTACTCTATTGCCCTTAAAAAACGAGCTTCTCCTTCAATGCGGTTCTTTGTTATTGAATCCGTAGAAGCATCGCCGGAATCCCATTGGGCAATATCGGGAAGCTTTTGCAACAAGGTGTTACAACGGAAGATGGCCTCATAATATTTAGCCCAGGTATCAATAAAAATATTATTGTCAGCCGGCGACTGGCTCTTATCAAATCTGTCAATCACCTGATATCCTCTACCATCGTTTGCTCCAGTTGCTCCAAAGCATTCATCAGAAGCAATTTCAGCAGCCAAATAAAGAGGGAATCCCGAGCTTGTTAACTGGTAACCATCATAACACCCCACCAATGCCATTTCTGCATCAGCCTGCGTTTTGTAAAAGTTTGAACTGGTAAGCTTCGTTTTCGACTCCACATCCAGAAAGTTATCTGAACAGGATGAAAAAAGGCCTACAACCATCGCTCCAGCTATCAGTATATATAAATTTAACCTTTTCATAATAATTTTCATTTAATTTTTTTTAAAATTTAAGATTAACTCCAAACATTACAGTCCTAGGACGTGGATAGTATCCTAAATCAACTCCGGTAACCCAATCATCAACGCCATATCCGATCTCAGGGTCCATACCATTGTACTTGGTAAAAGTAAACGCATTCTCTACAGAAGCATATAAACGACACTGGCTGATGACTTTCAGATTGATAAGTTGGGCTAAGTCATAGCCAAGGGTAATGTTGCTGATACGCAAATAATCCCCATCATGAAGGTACAAATCGGAGAACACCCAGTTAATGTTATTTGTTGTAACACGTGGAATTCGGTTTGAAGTTCCTTCTCCAGTCCACCGCTGTAATATAGCTGTTGTATAATTAGACTGCCCACCAATCTGGCCGTACGACTGAACGATTTTGTTCCCCATTACACCGGTGGCATCGACGCGAAAATCAAAATTTTTATACTCACAGTTAAATGTAAAACCACCAGTTATTTTAGGCATGCCGTTTCCTAAATCTACTTTGTCATTGTCATCAACAACACCATCTTTATTTTGGTCGACAAATTTCACATCACCAGGCATAACATCAGCCTGTAAAATTCCTTTTCCATCAGCTTTCCAGGCTGCTATGTCTGCGTCACTCTGGAAAAGACCATCTGTT
>JBNKGY010000282.1:0-4966 GCA_050290065.1 Marinilabiliaceae bacterium | reverse complement strand
CCTAAAAATCAAAAGAAGGCAAGAGAACTGTTATATTATGGCACTATTGCCGCTTAAAAGTTTAACGAAGTATTGTACTTTTAAATAAATAATAAAATTTGTCACCCTATTATTATAAAAAAAGGATTATTAATAGCCTGAGTTCGATTAAAATTTTAGAATTCAAATTATTATAAAAGGCTGGTATAATATGAAATTTTAGAACTTCCTACGCACAATTATCTTAAATACATTCCTGTAATTCACAAAAAAAAGGTGAATCGTTAAATTCACCTTTTCAAATTTATTTCTATTATTGCCTAAGATAAAAACTTCTTTCTTAATGCTTCAACTTGATCATCGTTTATTGGGAAAAGTTTTCCTAATGGTGCACCCATTACCAAAGACTTAGCACTAAATTCTGCAACCTCTAATCTGTCGAATGTTTGCAATAGTTTGTCCCCTGTTACTAAAAATGAATCGTTAGCAATTAATACAGAAGGTACAGAATCGCTTAACAATTCAGGAATAGTATTATCTCCCTGGAAATGAGTACCAAATGGTAAACAAGGTACATCTTGTAAAAAGATCCAGCTCTCAGGAATTGTTCTTACATCAAACTTAACTCCTGTAGTACCATAAGCCATTAAATGTGGTGGCTGGGTCAAAATAATGGAGTTTACATTAGGATTCATCTCATAAATCTTTTGATGTAAAGAAACAGAACGACTTGGTGTTTTACCTGCTTCGGCTTTTCCCCCTTTGATTTGAACAATATCTTCAGGCATAATATCCCATCGTGCCACATCTGGTGGAGTAACTAAAAAGTCATTATCCTTCCAACGTACAGAAACAGTTCCATATGAACTAATCATTAAGCCCTGATCACAAGCTCTACGTACAATATCACAAATTTCCTGACGAATGGCTCTTTCTTCCGGTGGATAGCTAACATCTTCGTTTTTAGGAATAGCATAAGGAATCTGAGCTTCAAATTCTTTGATTTGCTCATCTGTAAGATAAACCGGCTCACCAATTGCTTTAGCATTAATAATTGTTCTGGCACAAAACTCCAATGTTTCAAAACGAGTATAAGCGTCCATCATATCCGAACCACCTAACACTGTACCATGATTTTCCATGATCACAGCCATGTTTTTACTGCCCTTGAATTCAGCGGCAATCTTCTCTCCCAACTCAACACTTCCGGGCAATTCATATGGCGCATACCCAATGGCACCACAGATTTCTTTCGCCTGAGGAATAATGTTCGTATTTGGAATATCTCTTACAATACTAAATGATACCAATGCTGGTGGGTGTGCATGAATAACTGCTGTTATCTCAGGACGTACCTCATAAATGGCTTTGTGAAAAGGAAATTCCGATGATGGTTTGTGATCCCCAATGATAGTTCCATCCTTTTTAACACATATAATATCCTTTTCGGTAAGCGTTCCTTTATCAATAGCAGAAGGAGTCACCCAAATATCTCCATTTTCATCTTTAATAGAAATATTACCACCGGAAGTAGTTGTCATTCCATTTTTATAGATTCTACTGATTACTTTAGTTATTTGCACTCGTGGATGCATCAACTTCACGTCTAATTGTTTCATAATAATATCAAATTCAAAAAATCCAAAATAATCCTGATGTTATTTTTTAAAAGTTAAGCATAATCAACTGATTATAAGAAAAAAATCCGTTAATTCCCTAACTCATTTTGTACTACATTGCTGATTAATAAATTGCTATGGCATCCTCAAGCGTTACATCTACAGGATTACCTCCGGCAAAAACATATAATACATTGGCGGCCACACCAGATTCAACTAATACATTATCTGTAACAAATAAAGCTTTTGTATAAGGTAAAGTTTCAAGATCAGTTTTCAAATCCTGTAATGCTCCCGGACCAATAAGGTTTACAGGAGGTAAATAAATTCTTCTGTTTGTTAACATTTTGTCTATTAATATATTAACTATATGATTTCCACTCTTTTAACCCAAGGTCTATTTGTGGAAGTTCTTCTGATGACAGGGCATCCCAAACTACTAACGCAGCGCCTAAAGCACTTGAATTATCAACCTCTGAGGTATAGACTTTCTTGTCGGTATACAGACTTGCCAGCAGACGAACAAAGATTTCATTACGCGCAAATCCTCCTGAAACAAAAATGCTTTTTACACCATCATTGGAATCAGAAATTAGATTCATTGATTCAGCATTTAATAAGGTTAAGTCGTACACGAAACGATGATAAGCCTCTGAAAAATCTTTGAATGAAGACAGATCAACGACATTATCGATATAATCCTCAGGCATTCCGTATTTAAAGAAAACCTTTTCCTTTGATGATTCCGACAAATAGCTTTTCAACAAATCATCGTTCGTTTTTACTTTTTTATAACTGTCTTCATTCACCTTAAAAAAGTCGGTTAATCGCTTCACATTTACATCGTGAATATGCCCCATAAACAATCGTGAAGATTTTACAGGCTTTTGATCTATACTTAAAAATGAAAGACAATCCTTCTGAAGCTGACCGGAAGTTAAAGGTGTATGATTAAAAGGATTCATATTAATACACCAGGTACCGGTAGAAACCAGTAAAAATGGGGCTTGACTGCCTTTTAAATAAGGTACCAGAGAACCAGAACTATCATGAATACCAATTCCTACTGCAATATCTTCTCCTGCAACTTTTGTATTAATTATATGCGAATTTGGTAGAGGTTCAGGCAATTCAACTGATGTATCCTTCAGCCATTGATGATACTCCTGATGATCAAAATCCCACATAAAAGTATGGCAACCTATTGATGTAGACTCTGCAACCACTTCATTAGTTAACAAGTAGGATAAGTATTGCGGAAAATGCAATACTGATTTCACTTTATTATATATTTTTTCTTTAGCTTCTTTTAACCAAAGTAATTGTATTCCTGAGTTTAATAGTAATCCTAAAGCCGGACTGGCAGTTTTACGGCAAAACTCCTCTTTACCTCCATATTTCTCAAAAAGTGTATTTTCGATTGATGGATTCACCTCTTTTAAGTAATTGTATATTGGTGTTAGGCGTTCTCCATTTTCATCCAGATAAGCCAATGAAGCTCCATAAGTTGAAAAGTTAACCGCTTTAACCATATACTCATCGCTTTGCACTATGCCTTTTAAGGTTTTTAACATCCAGTCGCCAATCAAATCGATGTCATCGCATTCAAATCCATCTTCATCAACCACGGTTTTAAATTTATCTTCCTTTTGGAAAATAACCTTCATCTGATTATCAAATAAAAGAACCTTTTTATTGGTTTTGCCAATATCAAATACTACAATTACTCTTGTTTTTTTCATGCGTTTTATTCTGTATTTAGTATTTGTCTATAAAGTCAACTACTTCATTATGCTAGCCATAAAAACAGTCATTTACAAAAAGTAAACTCATTGTTTTTTTTCACTTCACAAGCTTCCGATTTATCAGGACAGGGTTTGTATTTGAACTATATAATACTTGCACGAAAACTCAAGTGGCAGATAAGAAAGCTTCATTTTTGAGGCTTTAGAAGCTCGAAAAATGTGAGTTTACAGCCGTAAATGATCATTTTGAGAGCAAGAGTAACAGCCTGCTCCGATTATTTCAGGGAAAAAATGGAGTTTTCTTGCTGACTCTATATATTTCAAACACTTACTTTATGGACAATCACTATTTAATTTCTTTCGACATTTTTCTTCTATAATTCTCAACCTCCCAATTGTCAATAAAATCGATTTGTTTTTGAGTCATGGGACGCGGACCTCCAAAAGCGCTCGTTAAATAACTTACTTTCATCATGTCTTTAAATACATCCATTACTATCTGAGCCGATTTTAAACTCTCCTCTATTGTAATCAATCCTTTACCTTGGATAGCAATTACTTTGGGGTAATACGTATTAATTGCCTTGAATTCATCAATTTGATCGTTAATATTTAGTGTATCTGTCAGATACAGATATCTTGATTTACAGTATACAATGTTATCCGGGGTAAACGGGATACTCACCTTTGAAAACGATGCTTTACTCTCTACAAAATATTGTGTGAGTTTACTGGTATCTGTTACATCAAATCGGATTTCATTATTCAAATATTTTACTATACTCTTAGCAATATTCTTTAACGAATCGTCTTCAACAACATGCACACTATCAGGTATATCCTGAACTTCTTTACTTATAACTCCTTCAATCTTTGAATAGATATCATTTATTTCCTCACAGGTTTCAGCCCCTACAAACACACCATGGTTTTCTAAAAAGATGATATGAGGTTCCTTACCTTTTTCACTTCTAAATTTTTGTAATGCAAGATCTACTGCCTTAAAAAGTATATAACCCGGATCGATGTATTCAACATAAACCACTTCGTCTCCAAATAGATTTTGAATAGCAGATTTTGAAGTTGTTGCACATAATAATCCATTCAACAATGTTGGATGAGTATGCATTACAAAAGGAAACTGGATGATTTCATGCATCGAAGCTTCCACTGAAGGTCTTTTCTCCTTTGGAAACAAAATAGCATTATGCAAATCATTTTTCACATCTGCTTCTCTTACTGTAGCATTCTCGCTATATTTTCGTTCAGAAATGATCTGCATCTTCGCACGATCCAAACATACAAAACCTCCCTCTTCTATATCCGCCATTGATGTACCGCTGGCTTTCACCCACATTTTCTCCTGATCTTTATATGAACTATTTCCTCCACCGGCAATTATATAAGCCGGATCCTGACCAAACTGTTGCGATAGATCTATCAGTTTTTTTAGATTATTTTCCATTGGTTTTTTGATTTTTCGATTTAGTATCTATTGATGGTTAAGGTATTTGTGAGATTTTGCGAGTAGATACTTATAGATGATTTTATTAACCTGAGTTCGATATAAAATTAATGGCTCAAATCGCTTATAAATATTGAGTTTCAAGGAATGTTTGCGAA
>JBNKGY010000281.1:0-4976 GCA_050290065.1 Marinilabiliaceae bacterium | reverse complement strand
ATCACCATAGCTCGCTATGTCTCAAAAATTTATATTGTAAATCAATCATTTACTGAAATTTGAGCTCGCTAATTTTATATCGAACTCAGGTTATTAACCTTTTTATGGCAAGATGGTGATAATCCTAAGCATAAAATTAGAATAATTAATTTAATTGATCTTTTGATGTGAAAGAGGGATAATGTATGTGTCATGAAATGTTTTTTTCATAAATAATATTCCGATGTTATATTAAAAGTAAACCACACTCTCTGAGTTGCTGAATTGTATAGCCATTCCAAAATACAGAAAATTCACCAAATCCCAAGTTGTTAAAATCACTTTCGATGGATTGGAAGCTAGTATGATTTTCTGAGTATATACTTGATTTCCTTAATAGGTCAATCAACCATTTTCCTATATCTCTTTTTACGTTAATGCTTATCGTATCTTTATTTAAGTGAATAGTTAGTTCGCTCATTTCAATTGCTTTGCCTTTCTTTTTCCTTGTGTAATACGTAATTAGAGGCAATTCGTTTAACCAGATTAGTTTACTGTTTGGATTAAGGGATTCGGTATAATTGTTTTCAATGGCATTATATATGAAATCAGGAGACATAATAGATTGTGGAACTTTAAAATCAAACCATTTTTGTAATGGAAGGTCAAAACCAACATCATGCATAAAGTTGAATAGCGACTTTTTTAATCCATCACTAAACTTAAGGTGTTTCGCTCCGGTTGGATCATGGTGCTCTAAATCATTGTTTGCAAAGGAATTTATTTCCTCATTTTTAATTTCCACTTTAAATCTATCAGGGTTTCTTCCTACAGGGCTATGGGAGGTCATTGCGAACTGATGCCAAAAGCCAGATTGTAATATGCCGTTTTCAAAAAATTGACGTACAACTTCAAGTGAATCTATAGTTTCTTGAGTTGTTTCAGTTGGGAATCCATACATCAGGTAGGCGTGGGTCATAATTCCTGCTCTTGTGAAATTATGGCATACCTGAGCAACTTTAGTTACACTGACTCCCTTATTAATCAGAGATAAAACTCTGTCAGATGCAACTTCAATTCCTCCGGAAACAGCTATGCATCCTGACTCTTTTAACAGTATGCAGACATCATAGGTGAATGTTTTCTCAAATCTGATGTTAGTCCACCAAACAATTTTTAGGTTTCGTTTTAATATCTCTTTAGCAAAGGCGATCATTAATGCAGGAGGAGCTGCTTCGTCAACAAAGTGAAATCCGGTTTTTCCGGTTTGGGAAATTACTTTTTCCACTTTATCACATAGAGTTTTAGCTGAGGCAGGTTCAAATCGTTTGATATAATCTAAAGTAATGTCGCAAAAGGTACACCTTCCCCAATAGCATCCATGGGCCATGGTTAGTTTATTCCAAAAACCATCACTCCATAACCGATGCATTGGATTAACTAGTTCAATAACAGAAAGGTAGTTGTTTGGGTTGATATTTGAGTAACTTGGAGCAATACATTCTCTTGATGAAATATCATTGGTTTCGGAATTATCAATGAAAGTTACCCTATTATCCTGAATGATAAAAGTCCTTTTTAATTGCTCGATTGATCTATTTCCTTCAAGATGTTCAATAATGTTTTGTAGGGGAGCTTCCCCATCATCCAGAGTAATGAAATCAGTAAACTCAAAAATTCTGGTATCACTCAGATTTCTGAGTTCAGTATTGGGGTATCCACCTCCAATCGTTATTTTGATTTCCGGATAATTTGATTTGATATATTGTCCGCATTTTAATGCCGAAAATAAGTTACCCGGAAATGGAACAGATAGTCCCACTAATGTTGGTTGAGTATCTTTTATTATCTTCTCTAAAATTTGATGTTGAAATTCAATAATAATTGAATCATTGTCAGATAGGGCTTCGTAAATTGGGTCAAAATAAGCAGCAGAAGAACTTAATCTTTCTGCATATCGGCTAAATCCAAAATAAGGATCAATCAATTCAATAATAAGATCAGAAATGTCTTCCAGATACAGTGTGGCCAAATGTCTGGCTTTATCTCTAATACCCATGTTCCCAAAAGCCCAATCAAGGTCATCAATCTGATTAAAACGAGAAGCTTGTGGTAGAAATGAATCATTGCAAATGGTATGTGCTAGCATATCATTTTTACCTTGCAAAAACTTAATTACCTGATCAATACTTTGAATATATTTGTTTTGCAATGAAATAATCCTTTTGGTATTATCAGAAGTTTCCGGATTGAGTCCATTGATATGATTAAAAATTTCCTTTAATCCACTTGAGGAAAATATACTAAGTATTACTTCGATACCCAGATCGAATTGCTCTGAATCAATATTTTTGTGTTCAAGAAATCCCTTTAGATAGGCAGTTGCCGGATATGGCGTGTTAAGTTGAGAAAAGGGTGGAGCTAATAATAAAATTTTCTGCTTCAATATCATTAAATGTTGGTGATTCAGCAAAAATACGAAATATTCTAAAGTTTCTTCTATACGACTATTATAGTGCCTGTCCATAAAGTCTGGTGTTTGAACTATAAAGTTAAAATACAAGGCGTGAGAAAAATTCAAACCGCAGTATACTAGCGTATATGAGGGTTTGGATTTTGAACAACAACGCAGTAGTTGGACTTTATAGACGAACACTATTATGGTCTAATGTTTATATCTCTTAAAATAGATTTTAAATCTTCAATTAGTTAAAAAAAGTGACAATAGTGTAGAGCTACACTTGCAAATCTAGTGTCAGACCTACTGTTGGTAGAATATGATATTTCAGGAAAGATAAAATGTTGATTTAATTCGTTGTACGTTTAAAAACTTTTATATTTTTGCACCAGCTTAGACTTCAAGAAATTCTATAACCTTTCACATATTTGAATATTTGATATTACTTAAAACTGTAAAATGTTTTGGCGATATTGAATTGATTCCTAGTATTTAATCAAAGGAAGCAATCACGAGAGATTATAAGTGTTAAAAAAAATATTTGAATGAGGAAAAATAGAATGGATCTTAATAGTGTCTCATTGTTAGAGTTATAGCGGGTTTTATTAAAGTTTAGAATTGTTCTTTAATAAATAAGTACTAAGAAATGATAAAATCGAAACCTTTTATTTTAGTTTCCGTTATATGTTGATAAAGACACGAAAATAGAGTGCGGAAGCATGAAATATGGTGACGAATGAAATTTTATTTAATGTAGGAAAGGAACATACGTAGTTTGATAGTTAGGATGATTAATATTTTGGGGAAAATAATAATTATCAAATCAAATTAAACGTGCACTGGATAGATAGAATAATGATAGGTTAAAATTTTCAACGACACAACAACACAACACAAAATGCAAAAAATTACTTTTTTATCCTTATTGGTTTGGGGATTAGCAATACAACTTCTTTCAGCTCAAGGTGGTACTTCATGTTCCAATGCAAGTACAGCCGTTCAAGGAATTAATATTTCAGATAATTCAACAGGTGATCAGTGGTTTCAATTCACTGCTACGATTACAGGAAAAGTTACAGTTTCTACTTGTGGATTAACATCAGCAAATACATATGTTGAAATTTATGATGGTTGCGATCTTGAAGCATTTGCAACAAGTGACAACTTTTGTAATGAACAATCAGAAGTTTCCTTTGAAGTAATTAGTGGACTAACTTATTATATCAACTGGCGTAATTTTTATACAAACTCTCAGTATGAATGGTCTCTTCAACAGTCAAGTACTGCTCAGGGTGAGTTTTGTAGTAACCCTTTATTTGTAACTGCAGGAAATACTGTAAGTAATGCACCTCAGAACAAATATAGATGGTTTAAATTTACTGCAACCAGAACAGGTAAGGTTACTGTTTCTGCCATAGGAACTGAAGCGGAAAGCTGCAGAGTTGCTGTTTTTAATGATTGCATGTTTACAACTTCATTAAATAATGACTTAAGTTGGAACCCTTCAAAAATTGCATTTGAAGGAGTCGAGGGAGAAACATATTTAATCAGTTGGCAAAATGGAGCAACAAGTGGAGTAATAAATTGGACTATAGAAGAAACCAATTGGCAAGCAGGTGAGCGTTGTATTGATCCAATAGATATTGATATCTCTAAAGATAATCCAATCGATCATGCAAATGCAACAAATAAATGGTATCGATTTATTGCTCGTCAGAATGATAAAATAACCATCTCAAGTATAGGGGTAACCAATGAGGATACATATCTCGAGGTGTATAACGGATGTGGACAAGATCCTGCATTATCAAACGATGATACGGACGGTTTGCAGTCAGAGATTGTGATGGATGTTGTTGCTGGTCAGGCATATTTAATTAAATGGGATAAGATATTTACTCCTGATCCTTACGCATGGTCTCTTAAATCAGATCAAGTAGCTACAGATTTACCTGATGTAGAAGAAGATGATCTAAATGTTTTTCCAAACCCAACAGATGGTTTCGTAAATGTTGACTTAACAAGTTTTGATTCTAAAACAGTTCAGGTTAGAGTGTTGACACTTACAGGTGCTACAGTGAAATCATTTGAATTATCTGGTGGAATGGTGACAAATTTTGATATATCAGAGTTAACTACAGGTATTTATCAAATCGTATTTGAAGACCTTGTTACACAAAAAGTTGTAAGGTTGTTAAAACAATAATATATAACCGCACATTTTGAATGATGCATTTTGGAAGTTCAATTCTTCTGAAATGCATTTTTTTATGTTATAGCTCATGCCTGGGCTAAAATTGTTTTCTGGATGGAGGAAAATTTAATGGATATTTTCATCTTATGTTTTTGTATAAGTTGTATTTTTGTCAGCTTAAATCCGTAAAACATATGGTTACTTTTATTACATCTATTTTATTTTTGGTATTAGGATTTGTCTTCTACGGAAAATTTATTGAGAGATTTTTTGGTGCGGATAATAAAAAAACTACTCCTGCGGTTTCAATAAATGATGGGGTTGATTTTATTCCACTTCCAACCT
>JBNKGY010000280.1:0-4989 GCA_050290065.1 Marinilabiliaceae bacterium | reverse complement strand
AAACAATCTATCGTAACTACATCGTAAACTCATAACTAATTTGGGGTACCTTATTACCCTAGATTCATGGGAGGCTTGGGAGAGATTAACCTAGAGGAAACTATTTACAACTAATGGTTGGGCCTGATTGTAAAATAAATCTTTTTGTTCATTATATGGAGATCGGTTTTAGTTTATAAAAACAATTTACAAAAAGAGTTGTTAATACTTTTATAATAAACTTTAGGGGTGCCTGATTTAAAGGCTGAGATTATACCCTTGAACCTGAAACGGTTAATGCCGGCGTAGGAAAAAGTTAGATACTCACATGCAATACTGTGAGGTGCCTCTATGGTTTATTGAATAGAATTATAAATTTAAAATCAATAAATTATGGCACGATTTGAGAAAAATCCTCCGAAGCAAGATGTAATTTCGCGTACTCCTTACCCGGCATCACAAAAAGTATATGTACCCGGGAAATTACACAACATTAGTGTTGCAATGCGCCAAATTTCGTTATCCGACTCACAATTGGTGAACAGTTCCATTAAAACAGCAAATGCTCCTTTGATTATCTACGATACAAGTGGTCCCTTTACTGATTCAACTAAATACATTGATATACATAAGGGGATTGAACGTATAAGACAACAGTGGATTGAAGAAAGAGATGATGTAGAAAGATTATCTGCTTTTACCTCGGAATACAGCAATGAACGTATTGAAAATGAGCTAACAAAGGTTTTTCGTTTTAATCATTCTTCGCTACCTTTAAAAGCTAAAAAAGGTAAAAATGTGACGCAGCTTCATTATGCTCGGCAAGGAATTATTACTCCAGAAATGGAATATGTAGCTATTCGAGAAAACCAGGGAATCAATCTTTTATCAGAAAAAGGACACCAACACCATGGTAATAGTTTTGGTGCAAATACTCCCAAAGGAATGATTACTCCAGAATTTGTAAGAGATGAAATTGCTGCCGGAAGAGCTATTATCCCATCTAATATTAATCATCCCGAATGTGAACCAATGATTATTGGACGCAATTTTTTGGTTAAAATTAATGCTAACATAGGGAACTCTGAACTTACTTCTAGTATTGAGGAAGAAGTGGAGAAAGCTGTTTGGGCTACACGATGGGGTGCTGATACTATTATGGATCTTTCAACAGGATATAACATTCATGAAACACGTGAATGGATTGTTAGAAATTCCCCTGTACCTATAGGAACAGTACCTTTATATCAGGCACTTGAAAAAGTAAATGGATTGGCAGAAGATTTAACTTGGGAGGTTTATCGGGATACACTCATTGAACAGGCCGAACAAGGTGTAGATTATTTTACCATTCATGCTGGTGTTTTAAGTGATTACATTCCTTTGGCAGCCGACAGGTTAACTGGCATTGTATCAAGAGGTGGCTCTATTATTGCAAAATGGTGTCTTTCACATCAAAAAGAAAACTTTTTGTATACGCATTTTGAGGAGATATGTGAAATCATGAAAAGTTATGATGTTTGCTTTTCGTTGGGTGATGGTTTGCGTCCTGGTTGTATTGCAGATGCAAATGATGCTGCTCAGTTTGCAGAGCTTGAAACCTTAGGGGAGCTGACGAAAATTGCCTGGAAACACGACATTCAAACTATGATTGAGGGACCGGGACATGTGCCCATGCACCTGATAAAAGAGAATATGGATAAACAACTGGTTGAGTGCGGAGAGGCTCCTTTTTACACTCTTGGGCCACTCACCACAGATATAGCTCCGGGATATGATCATTTTACCTCAGGAATTGGTGCAGCTATGATTGGATGGTATGGAACAGCATTACTTTGTTATGTTACGCCTAAAGAACATTTAGGATTACCCAATAAGCAAGATGTAAAAGATGGTGTGATCACTTATAAGATTGCGGCTCATGCAGCAGATTTGGCCAAAGGACATCCTGGAGCTCAAATGCGTGATAATGCTTTAAGTAAAGCGCGTTTTGAGTTTCGTTGGGAAGATCAATTTAATCTTTCTCTTGATCCTGAAACGGCTAAAGCTTTCCATGATGAAACATTACCATCCGGCTCTGCAAAATCAGCACATTACTGTTCAATGTGTGGCCCCAGGTTTTGTGCCATGAAGTTAAGTCACGATTTAAAAAGTTTAAAGCATGCAGACTTTAAACCAGATTTAGCAGCCATCAAATTAATAAAATAATCAGATGAGGGAATGACTCCATCAACACATTTTCTGTAGGTGGAGTCGTTTCTAAAAACATTAATATATAGCTGTATTGTACATTTTACATAATGCTTCTAAGAAAACACGATATTTTTCAAGTGGCGTTTTCTTATAACCACAACATAAACAATTTGTATGGATTCATTTTATGATATTTATTCACGATATAATTGGGATGATATTTCAACTCAGATACTTTTAAAAACCAAAAATGATGTTGAAAATGCTCTCTCTTCCACCCATAAATCTCTAAATGATTTTATGGCTTTAGTCTCACCTGCAGCAAGTGGTTATATAGAACAACTAGCGCAGCAAAGTCATAGGTTAACTCAACAACGGTTTGGAAGAACCATGAAACTTTTTATTCCACTTTACCTTTCTAACGAATGTAAAAATATTTGCACCTATTGCGGACTTAGCATAACCAATCGTATTCCTCGTCATACATTAACAATAGACCAAATACAAAAAGAAACGATACTTCTTAAACAGCAAGGATTTGATAGTATTTTGCTCGTTAGCGGAGAATCTCCAACAACCATCAATACGATGTTTCTTAAAGAAACGATAGAACTTTTAAGATCGGACTTTTCAAAAATAGGTATTGAGGTTCAACCTTTGGAACAATTGGAATATGAATTGCTGATAGATTCAGGCCTTCATAACGTTTCTGTCTATCAGGAAACTTATCATCAGAAGCATTATAAACAGTATCATTTGGCTGGTCAAAAAGCAAATTTTCACCATCGTCTGCTTACGCCAGACAGGTTAGGAAAAGCTGGAGTAAATACTGTGGGGTTAGGGGTTTTACTGGGCTTGGAGGAATGGAGAACGGAGAGTTTCTTTTTAGCTCTTCATTTAAATTATTTAAAAAAGAGATATTGGAAAACAAAATATTCACTTTCTTTTCCAAGAATCAAACCTCACGAAGGAAAATTTAAACCAAACATTCACGTAACCAGTAAAGAATTTACACAACTAATATGTGCTTTTCGTTTATTTGATGAGGATGTGGAATTAACTCTGTCAACAAGAGAGCCCAAAGATTTAAGAGATAATTTGATTCAACTCGGCATTACCACCATGAGTGCTGGCTCTAAAACAAATCCAGGAGGTTATGATACCCATCCAAATTCATTAAAACAATTTGAGATATCAGATGAAAGGTCTTCTAGGGAAGTGTGTGAGATGCTCTACCAAAAGGGATACGAAGTGGTTTGGAAGGATTGGGATCAAAATTTGATGATTACTACTTAATTGAAACAAAATATAGCCATTAAAAATTTCAAAAAAAGGAGAAAGTAATCTTCATTTATTTGAAAAAGCCTTGCGAGTTAATGCTAAAAGGAATTGTGAAGGGATAAATTAACTGATTAAGGCGACGTAAATTTGTTCTTTAAGAAGTTGTGAAAATTGCTAATAGCGGGCTATTAAATGTTTTTGCAAGTAAATTAATGGGCAAAAGGACATGCTTAATGCGTCAAGATATTCCGAACATTTCCTAAGCTATAATACATTTTTTTCAAACCAAGTGTTACTAAAATATTAAAATGAAACAATATAAGTTCGTTTTTTATTTTCGATTAATTCTTTATTCAAAAAAGTTATTGATCTATTCAACCCTTTAGAGGTTTAGAATTTAGTTGACTAACTATAATCTTTTCAGGGTATTTGGGCAAAGTTTTTACTACTAATTTACCTTGAAAGTAAGGTGGTTCAATTCGTTCAATACAATTAATGTTTAGAATTACTTGTCTGTTCACTCTTTTAAAAACCTCAGGATTTGACTCTGTTTCCAGTGTTTTCATCATAGAATTGATGTGATATTCTTTAATGTTGAAGGTAACAACATAGATAATATTATTTGATATATAAAAATACGCTATGTCGTTTACATTCATTTTGATATAAGAATGACCTTTGTTTATAAGATACCTTAATCTGTATTTTGGTTTTACTTTTTTTAATGTAGTTAGTAGTGTTCTATAGTATTTGTCAACTTGGCTATTTGCATACGATACTCTCATAATTCAAATTAATTAAAAAAATATTGGTCAAGAGGTAATGGTTGGGTTTATGCAGCCTTTGTCATAGTGTTGAGTAAAATTCCAAAAGACGAAAAGCATTATAAGGATTATGTGAAAGATTTTAATGCCAAGACAGAAGCATTAGTTAAATGTCAGCTGAAGGATGGATTTTGGAAGGTTAGTTTACACGATCTGAAAAATTATGGAGGCAAAGAGGTAACCGGAACTTCATTATTTATTTATGGTATGGCATGGGGCGTTAACAATGGCCTGTTATCCAGAGAAAAGTTTATGCCTATTATTACTATATTGTGGAATGTTATACCAATTATATTTCACAATGCGCCTAATATGTTGTATCTTTGATTCATGGGAAGACCTTCGAAAATAGAGATTAAAGAAAGCGCGGAATCTTTGCAAAAATTATATAGCAAAGAGAAAGATCAACGTATTCGCACTCGTCTAAAGTGTTTGATGTTGACAAAGTCTAAAAAGTTTACCAGTCAAAAAAAATTGGCTAATCATCTTAGTGTAGATTATGCTACCGTAAAGCGATGGTTAAAACAATATCGAGAGGAAGGTTTACAATCATTAATTGTACTGAAAAGCGGAGGTGCACGAAAAAGTGTAATAAGTCCAGAAATTCATCAAAGTCTTGCCAGAAAAGTAAATGATTCAAATCAGCCTTTCTTAGGGTATTGGGAAGCAGTATTGTGGGTTAAGAAGGAATACGATCTTGAAGTAAAATACA
>JBNKGY010000279.1:0-5039 GCA_050290065.1 Marinilabiliaceae bacterium | reverse complement strand
ATGTCTCAAAAATTTATATTGTAAATCAATCATTTACTGGAATTTGAGCTCGCTAATTTTAATCGAACTCAGGTTAATAACTGAAAAAGTGCGTTTTTGTATTTATATTAAGTCATTAATTATAGAATATTTCATCTCCTATCAAATCCTAAACTCATTGGGTTAAAACTTAATGTAAATAATCGAAAAATAACAAAGATGTTTTAATAATTGAAATCATCGTGTAAATAACATTGCCCATGAGCAAGGTGAACGATAATATTAACTTTCAGAAGGAATACACAAAGTGGCTCTTCGAAAGTAATAAAAATTATATACGAAGCCTAATCGTTTCGTATATGGTCTTTTTCTTGCTATTCACAGTTCTCGATTTTTATAATACGAGTACGAGTTTCAAACGTATTGAACTCATACGATTTACAGTTGGCTTACCACCATTAATATTTGCTTTAATAAGTTGTTTCTCTAAAAAAATAATTCCAAGTTTCAGAATTATTGTACCAACAACGTTATTTTTAATGAATATTAGTGTTGTGTTTATGTATTTTTACTTAGGTAAAGATGATGAAAGTTTTAATACATTTCACTCTGGTTTGATGCTTACTCTTTTATCAATGGGTATTGCAATGAGTGGAATTCTACTTACAAGTATATACATTTCAATAACATCAGTAATATTTATTGCTTTTTCAATATATAAGCATAATCTGCTTCATGAAAATCCACATTTATTTTATCAGTCAACAATTTTTATACTGACAACTTCTGCATTTTGTATTTTAATAACCGTAATCATTGAAAAATTTTCATTAAAAACTTTTTCAGTACAACGAAACTTAAGTGTGGAACGTGATAATATATATGACGAAAAAGAAAAATTTGTGGAAATGAATGCTACAAAAGATAAATTTTTCTCAATTATTTCACATGATCTAAGAAGTCCGTTTAATACTTTGCTTGGATATTTTATCATTCTTTTGCAAAATGAAAATAAAATACTTGAAGTCAAACGTGAAGACATTCAAAGGATCTATTTACATATTAGAAGAACTTATAATTTACTCAACAACCTTTTAATCTGGTCAAAATCTCAACTTAACACCCATCATTTTTCACCAAACATTCATGAAATTGATGATGTGATGAGCCAAAATAAAGATTTATTTATAGAAATAGCCAATCAAAAAAACATTATTCTCACTTATTATATTGTCGAGAACACTACCGTTTATTGTGATTTGGAAATGATAGCAACTATTTTACGGAATCTTATTTTTAATGCCATTAAATTCACAAGACCCAATGGCGAAATCATCATAAAGACCAAACTCCTTTCAAATAAAAGAGTAGAAATCTCCGTTATTGATAATGGAGTTGGGATAACCGGAAGTGCCAAGTCTAAAATACTTAAACTCAATGAACAATACTCAACTCAAGGAACAGCAAATGAAGAAGGCTCCGGAATTGGATTAATTATTTGTCAGGAATTTCTTAAAAAGCACAATACGAAATTGCATATTGACAGTAAAGTTGGTGTTGGTAGTAAGTTCTACTTTCATTTAAAGAGTATTAAGCATGATTTCAAAACAAGACTTTAGGCAATTGAATAATCATAAGAGAACCCAAAAGTATGTATTCTTCATTGTATTTTTTGTATGCTCACAACTAGGCATGAGTCAGATACAAATTTCGGACAATGACTTAGCACATTACATTCAATTAAATAAAAGTGAAAACAGGCTACTTAAATATAAAGATGACCAGGATGCTCTTATTCTTAAATTAAAACAACTTGCATTAATAAATTATTCAAGAAAGAAGCACCATAAACAAACCGTAAAACTTGATATTCTTGCTTCAAGAGTCGCTAATAAAATTGCACAAGAAGCTGCTATTAAAAATTTCATGGGGCATTTTAATCCACAGGGAGAAACTCCATATATGAGATATGCCTTTGCTGGCGGCTACAGTCATATCATGGAAAATGCATCGGCCATATCCTCCGATCAACCTTTACCTGATTCACCAGAGAATATTTTAGGGTATATGAAAAAGGCTCATTTTGCATTCATGAATGAGAAAGCTCCCAATGACGGACATAAACAAAACTGTATTAACACATATCATAATTTTGTAGGAATCGGATTTTATCTCCATGAAAATCAATTTCGATATTACGAAGAATTTATTGATCGATACATTGAAGTTAAACAGCTTCCATCTAAGGTATCTGTTAATGAAGATATAACCATCTCGGTTAAACCATACAATAATTTACATATTCATATTTGCCTTGCTTATTACGAAAAGTTCCCTTCACCGATGAGCATTAGATCCATTAATGCCAGATCTAAGTACAATGATTACACTAATGAACTCTATCACAAAATACTGCCCTGGGATATGGAAAGAACTGATGAAAACGGATATACTCCATTACAATTTAATTTTTCGAAAAAAGGTCTTTATTATATTCAGCTATATTTAAGTACAGATCCTTTTAAAGGAGGGAAGGCGTCAACAAAAGATAAAATACAAGGATCGGGAATTGTTATTGCTGTTGAATAAATCTCATTCTAAAATGATAGATACTTTTAAAATAATTATTTAATGAGGTAAATTCTGAATTTTTCTAGAAATCAGTTTATTAATCTCTATGTTTGATACTTCATTCTTGGTCACCTCTATAGTAATGTACATATAGCTATTGATGTTCTATTTCATATAAATACTATATACTTTATAAATCCATTATAATGGTTACTTTTGTGCAAAAGTAATAGCTCGTGAATCAGTCAATAATACTTGAAAAATATAGGAATAGCACTTTAATCAATCAACTTAAAAGTGCCATTGAGGATGACCAACTTCATATTTATGCATCTGGAATTACAGGCTCTTTTAAATGTGTAGCTTTAGCAGCATCCATCTCAAATTTATCACATTTAGCGATATTAAATGATAAAGAGGAGGCAGCCTATTTTTATAATGACCTTGTTCAACTGGTTGGTCAGAATCAGGTATTCTTTTTACCTTCTACTTATAAACGTTCTCCAGAATACGGCAATATTGAATCATCAAACATTATATTACGTACAGAAGCCTTAAATTATCTGGGATCAGCTAAAAAAACTGGTATAGTTGTTACGTATCCTCTTGCTGTTATTGAGAAAGTTCCTACAAATGAACATTTAAATAGCTCCACGCTAAACATTATTAATGGAGAACAATTAGATGTTTCCTTTGTAATTGAAGTATTAAATGAATATAAGTTTGAAAGAGTTGATTTTGTATATGAACCCGGACAGTATTCAGTTCGCGGCAGTATTATTGATATTTACTCTTTTGCTAATGAAGATCCTTTTCGTATTGATTTTTTTGGTGATCAAGTTGATTCAATCCGGACCTTTGACCTTGAAAATCAACTTTCGATAAATAAACTGGACGAGATTGCAATTATCCCAAACTTAAGCAATGATAAAATAGATTCAGAAAGGATTTCTCTTTTGGAATTTATCAATCCAAAAACTCGAATATGGGCTTACGACCTTTCATTTATCACCTCAAAAATAAGCGAGACATATACAAAAATAAAACATCGGCAAAATCAGATTAATGAAGATAAGTCTATTCCGTTGTTGAAATTTTTTATTAGTAATCAGGATTTCCAATCTCAAATTAGCGACCGCTATACTATTGAAATGGGCAAGAAAAGTAATTTCAAAAATCCTGTTCATATTACGTTTAATACCATTCCTCAACCGGTTTTCAATAAAAATTTCGATTTACTTGAAGATGATTTAC
Source organism: Marinilabiliaceae bacterium (assembly GCA_050290065.1). Taxonomy (GTDB): domain Bacteria; phylum Bacteroidota; class Bacteroidia; order Bacteroidales; family Marinilabiliaceae; genus Saccharicrinis. Next base: position 1,235 of record JBNKGY010000279.1, on the reverse strand, counting down.
ATGCTCATGAAGACAAAGGTTATGAAAGGTATATATTATCTGATAATAAAAAACAACACGAACGCTTAAAAGCAATATTTGATGACAAAGACAGTCATGTATCATATACTCCCATAGATAAAACCTTGCATGAAGGATTTATTGATCATGACATGCAATGCTGTTATTATACTGATCACCAGATTTTTGAACGCTATCATAAATTTAGCCTGCGAACTGACAAGTCCAGAATTGCTAAACAAGCCATTTCCCTGAAAGAACTGAGCAGACTTAACCCCGGTGATTATGTTGTTCATGTTGATCATGGAATCGGTAGGTTCGGAGGATTAGTTACATCAGAAGTAAATGGTAAGCAACAGGAAGCCATACGTCTCATTTTTAAAGACAACGATGTACTATTAGTTAGTATTCATTCCTTACACAGAATAAGCAAATATAAAAGCAAAGATAGTGAACCTCCCAGAATCAATAAGCTGGGAACTGCAGCATGGCAAAAAATCAAAGACAAAACAAAGAAGAAAGTCAAAGATATTGCCCGCGAGCTAATTGCTTTATATGCTCAAAGAAAGCAAGAACCTGGATTTTCATTTTCACCCGACAGTTATCTGCAAACAGAGCTTGAGGCATCATTTATTTACGAAGACACGCCTGATCAGGAAAAATCAACACGCATGGTAAAAGAAGCCATGGAAAAAGAAACACCAATGGATATGTTGGTATGTGGCGACGTTGGATTTGGAAAAACTGAAATTGCCATTAGAGCAGCCTTTAAAGCAGTTACTGACAATAAGCAAGTTGCCGTTTTAGTTCCCACTACAATACTTGCCATGCAACATTACAACACCTTTAAAGAAAGACTAGTTGATTTCCCTTGCAACATCGATTACATTAGCCGACTTCGCAAACCAAAAGAAATAAAGCAAGCCTTAACTAATTTAAAAACCGGAGAACTAAACATTATTATTGGTACCCATCGATTAATTGGAAAAGATGTTGAGTTTAAAGACATGGGTTTACTTATTATTGATGAAGAACAACGATTTGGTGTGAGTATCAAAGAAAAACTTAAAAAAATAAAGGTAAATGTAGATACACTAACATTAACAGCTACACCAATACCCAGAACCTTACAATTTTCATTGATGGGAGCACGAGATTTATCTATCCTAAACACTCCCCCACCAAACAGACATCCCATATTAACAGAGCTACATACGATTAATGATGAGATTATT
>JBNKGY010000278.1:0-5070 GCA_050290065.1 Marinilabiliaceae bacterium | reverse complement strand
TTTTCAGCACTTAGGGCGACACTTTCAACATTACCAAATGAATCGTAAATATAAGATTGCTTCAACTCTTTTACATGTCCGGGTTCACTGGTGGCAATATGCAATTTTCCATTTGGATAATAGCTAAAACTGTTCGATTTAACAATATCATTTTCACCAGGTCGGCTTATTGTTGTTTCAGTAGATTTTATTCTTCCCGGTATCCAGTTTGAAGTACTATTATTCACCTCATATAAAGGGTCTGTTATTTCTTGAAATACTAATGTAGTTCCATCCAGTATTTGTGTTGTCACTAACTCTTTATTACCATTACCATCGGCCTCAATAATGGTTTTTTGGGTTGTATTTTTTCGTAGATTTACCGTTTCAATATTAGAAGGGTATACATAATACCTGTTGTTTGATAAGCTAACTTCATTTAAACTGGTTGTAGATCGTGTTATTATTTCTTCTGTTTCATTTATTATAATGCCCGATTCCGAAATATGAGGATACATTACTATATGTGAGGCATAAATAGCATTGTTTACTCGATAAAAAGCACCGGTATTTTCATTGTATTCATTGATTTGTTCAAAACCTAAAGCACCTTTTCCCTGCTGATGTTCTAGAAATCCAGAATAGGTATAACTAGTTTTAAATACTTCAGAATTGACAGTTGTTGATTCCGTTGAATTTACAACTAATAAAGGTGCAGAAATCTTTTTGTATGGGAAAGATACCGTAGAACCTGTTGTATATAAATGTCTATTTGTAGTTACATCATAGTTTATTGATAATGTTTCGAATACGTTTGATACGGTTTCTAGTGCATAATGCTTACTCTCTGTTCTAAAATTAACCATATCACATTTTGATTGTAAACCTTGATGATACAAGTTGAAAATGTCATACGACCCGTCACCATTAAAATCTCCAACTAACGGATTAATTCTATATATATCTTTCCCACTCCAAATACGAGAAAAAGCAGTCCCTGTTGCCTTATTAAAGCATTCTCCTCCAAAGTATATTGAGAATCCAAAATTTGTATAATCATTTGTCGGATCATCAATATCCCATGGTCTTGTTTTTAAAACTACATGATAAAGAACCAAATCAGCTTTCCCATCACCATTAAAATCAGATACAATTGGTGATTTGTTATTGCTAATATGCTGGGCCTTCAGTCCATTTAGGAAAGCATCATTATTAATCCAACCTGATCCCGTTCCCAAATATACAGACAGTGAAACATCATTTTCGATGCCAAGAATATCAGTTATTCCATCACCATTAAAATCGGCAAAGTATTTATCCTGTAGATCTTCCTGATAAGGAAAAGAGATGATCTCAGAAAGTTCGGATTGATCGTTCATTTCAACCACCTTTATAGTTGATCCAAGATCTAATATTAGTTGCGAATTGTTATCCCCATAAAAACTACCTTTTCTTGCAGTATTAATTTTACTATTTAAATGTATTTGATCTTTATAGTCGAATGAATTTGTTGATCTATTAAATTCATAAAGCATCAAATCTGAATTGTTACTAATGGAGTCATACGTAACTAATTCGGGAATTGCATCTCCATTAAAATCTGTAATTACAGCTTTTAATTCACCCGAAAGAGTAAAGGAGGATCTTTGTGTAAAATTATTTCCAAGTGATTCATAATAAGTTAAAGATGTTGTAGAATTTGTTTTATCCCACACAGCACTTATAATATCCATTTTACCATCCATATTAACATCATACACATTCTGCGATTTATAGAATCCAGTTACTGGGAAGTCTAACTTTGTAACCATATCAAACCCTGTTCCGTTAGATAAATGTAACTCATTATAAGATGCCATATCGTCTAATCCGTCTCCATTAAAATCGCCTGCTACCATCCCAACTGTAGGAGAATAAATTGGAGTATAGGTTACAGAATTTTGTTCAGGATAATAATCAAAAACCGTTGAATTGTAATGCATAGAATTATCAGTACCATATTCGGTAATTTTATGTAAGAAATCAGCGTTGTTAATAGTTGCATATTCAATAGCATACCTCCTGAGCTGTTTTGAATTATAACCAGTGGTGATACTTTCCAGTTTTTTATCAAAACTAATTTTGCAACCTGCCATATAACTTGCACTTTCAATAGCATCTGTATAAGAAAAATTTACATACCCATTTAAATTTGTTCCGTTACCATAATTAATGCTGTTAATTCGAAAGTTTTTAATTTCAGTTTTTAGCCCACTTACATCTGTATAATCGCAATCGTATGTATATTTTACTGTGTTATTATATATATCAGTAATTTTATGAATATACCAGGCAAATACTTCGTTTGATTCTGATTGATCACCGTCATTGTACTGAACCCAATATTTTGAATCATCTGTATTACCAAATTCTATTACAGTGCCATCTTCACTGATTACATGAAAATAACCGGGACCATCACTAGTAATATTATAGCCAATTATTCGTAAACGGTTATTTGTTTTTAATCTATACTCTATAGATGTCGGTTTATTTTCTGTTATAGCAACAAGCTTTTCTCCTCCATAGAAAAAATTATCAGTTTCTGACCAATTAATTTTGTCATATTTTCCATCTTCATATAGATTTTTACCACCTCTAACAATAGCACTTAAGCCACCTAAAGTAAATCGATCACCTATTATTCCGGAACTTGATCCACCAGCATAATTAATAGATAATGAAGGCTGCATTCCTCTTACTCCAGGTGAAACTAAAATAGGTAAGCTATAATTAAGGCTACCAGAATTTACCGAGTAAGATGCTGCTGTTGTACCCACTACGCCTGTATTTCCAATTTCGCCACCTGGACCACCAGTAGAATTGCTTAAGTCCGGCTCAATTAATTTGTTGTTAATTTCTGCCTTAAAGGTACCATCCGTACTAGTCCAATGAAATCCATCTGAAAGAGTAATGCTACTCTTAGCCATGAAATGGCCTGATTCATATGAATTTTGATCGGGTAAGTTAAACGAGTCTGCTTTATTTGGCAATATGCTTTTAGAGAGAGCAATAGTAGTGCCCCCACTATAGTTAAAACTTTATACATAATAACTTAAATTGAAAGGTTAAGTGGTTATTGCTTTATAACTTTAAGTACACGTGATTCTTTTTTATAAACCAACTTTAGGAAATAAATGCCTGCCGAAAACTCAGAAAGGTTTAATTGGCATTGTGCTGAAATCTTTTTATCGAAATAAAGATTTTTCCCTGATGAATCAATCAGGTATACATCAATATCCATGTCGGAATTGTACTGTGGTATTTCTATTTGTATCAGTCCCTTAGTTGGATTAGGGTAGAGCTTAATTTTCAAGTCCTTAAACTGAGTATTATATTCTTCATTCAGAGTTGAATCCAGGGCACTTAATTTTGCCGATTTTAGAGTAATACTTGCTCCTAATCTATTACCTGCATTATCATATGTAAAAAGATATTTAATATCCTGTGCAGAAAGACAAATTACAATTGATAATAGTGTTATAATGGTTAATATCTTTTTCATTGTTTTTATTCTTGTTTATTTTCCAAAATCATACTATGTAATTCAATAAGCATGTTTTTCATATTTTTAACTTCTTGTTCTAAACTTTCTCTTTTTTTCTTTTCCTTGTTTCTTTCTTCCTTTTGCTGAATAGCATACAACGTCAATTCCTCCACCTTTTGCAACAACAACTTATTCATCTCCGCCAAATTCACCCCTTGTTTTTCCATATCTTCTGCACTTGGGATATTGGGTAAGTGTTTGTTGGTTTTAATAAAGTTTTCTACTTCGGTGAGGTCTTTGAGGTTGTAGGTATCGGAGAAAACGAAGTCGGCGGTTTGGCCATTGGCTTTAACGGTGATGTTATTGGCGGCAAGGGTGCCGTTGAGGTTAAGGTCTTCCATACTGGCAAGGGTAACTTCAATTTCCTGTGCTTTGATGTTTCCGGCTACGTCGAGTTTGGCTGTACCATCAGGAGTTTTGCCAATACCGACGTTACCAATTCGATCTATTCTTATTCTTTCAGTACCATTTGTTGAGAAACCAAGAAAACCACCGGATGTATTTGCTCCTCTGTAAAATGAAATGAAGCCATTGTTTTCATCAGAGCCATATTTCAAACCTAATCTAAATGACTCCACATTGACTGGTGTCGTAGTTAACGTTTTTGTATAAAGTTGGAAATTATTCTCATTTGCTTGAGCAAGTATAGCACCATAAGTCTGATCACTATTTTTTATATGTAACTTTGCTAAAGGATTGGTTGTTCCAATGCCTACGTTACCTGATGAATCAACAGTAAAATTTCTATTCTCGTAATTTTCATCATCTCCGTTAACACAATCAATAACTAGATCATTTTGTGGTAATTCACTATAAAATGGTTGGTCAGAATAAAGACTTAATGAATGTACTCCATTAACGATCTTCCTAAAATAAATTGCTGTATATGCACTTGGCATCTTTACATATAAATCAACAGTTTTACCAATCCTTATTGCTTTAATATTATTTTCTCCTAGATTTGAATTCAATAGGACTAATTTCCAGTAATTAATAGGTTGGGCTGTATTATTCTGATTTTTAAATCGGGCAATAATTCTACCGTAGTACATCGCCCCATAACCTGAACCATTTGCAATAAAATCAATTACCCCTGCAAAATCCTGGTATGGATGGCTTACAGTACAAGATGCAATTTTTGTCCATTTTCCGTAATTATTAGTAATAGTATTACTTGTTTTCCATTTTTCTGTGATTGATAGATCTTCTGTTTGACACCAAGCGTTAAAGCTTATTATTCCAACAATAAAAAGCGTAATTAATTTTCTCATATTCGTTTTTCTTTATTTGATTATTTAATATTTATAGTTTATTTTTTTCTCCTTTAAGTCTTTATAAATAGATCCAATCCATAATCTTGCTATTCCCAAAAAAATGGTTCTGAGTAAAACTGGTCACATGAATTCATTCGTATTTTACAAATCAATATTAATAACCTGAGTTCGATTAAAATTTTAGAATTCAGATTGACATAAAAGGCTGATATACAAGGCAAATTTTGCAGG
>JBNKGY010000277.1:0-5122 GCA_050290065.1 Marinilabiliaceae bacterium | reverse complement strand
ATGTCTCAAAAATTTATATTGTAAATCAATCATTTACTGAAATTTGAGCTCGCTAATTTTAATCGAACTCAGGTTAAAAGTTTTTGGATATTGTCAGTCAATTTCGGAAAACTTTCTAATTGAGTAATAAACTTATTTCTCGATTCATCACTTTCAATTCTAAGTTCCACATTATTTAGTTCTTCGACTAGCAATTTATCATATTGAGATTCATTCTCTGAAATTTCATATTTTATCATACGAATTATCTTATTCTTTAATACATGGTTAAACAATTCTCCAGCTAAATCTATCTTCTTTTCTTCTATATCTAATTTCCCCAATAATTTAATTACATTTTCATATTGTTCAATTATATAACTTGGATTTGGTCCTTCTGTAATTGAAAGTAATTTATATGCAAGCTGATTCATAGTCAGTTCTGAAATACCAACAGCAACGTCTTTTAATTTCTCGAATATATCATTCCCTTCATCTATTAAATTACTTAATTCCTTCATTTTGGCTTCAACTCCAAGCCCTTTAAAACTTTGTAGTTTGTCAATATGAATAATAAGTAGAATTATAAGTCCTATTGCAGCAGAAGTTCCCATAGCTACATTATTACCAAACCAACCAAATATAAAACTTGGAAAAAATGGTATAAAAAAAATCATTAACTTTTTTAAAGTTAATGATTCATTCATTGTTAAATTTACGCAATTAAATGGAGCCCAATCGGGATAGAATGGCAGATTACTCCGCCTATCCCCCAGCATATACGGACGTACAGAATTACTCGTAATAAGTATTCTTTTTTATGGAACTCGTGATTTCGTCCCTCATTTCCTGTATCCGGCTCCTCAGTTATTATATTTAATTATCTGGTGCATAAATTTAAACATTGTAGTGGATTATTTGGTTTTTGGGAAGATTAAAGCATTTCAATAACTCCTAATACCCTTTCCATGTGTAGCTTTTATGTTAGTTTCTTCGGTTAAGCCACTTAAACCAGGCATAAATCGCTATTTGATTATACAACTAAATTTTGTTTGCCCGATAGCGATCATTCCGAGTAAATCCATGCTCTCTGTTTAGTTGAAACATATTAACTGACAATCCCCTTCCCTCCTTCAGGTCGCTCAGATAGTACTTCCCCAAATTCACTGGCACATAATCACATTGCGCCATTACGTTTACACCTTACGACACTTTAGAATTACCTATAAATATTGCTAAACTACTAACGTTATTATCAAAAACTTACCTTTTTCTGTCTATGATCAACTTCAATAACATTGGTTCCTACCGTAACTTTAATACATTTTTAACGTTAAAAAATTTTATGGAAATATTTTTGAATCTCACAAATTATGGACTGAATACAACCAAATGTCGTATTAGCAATTGTATTCGCAGGCATTTTATATGGCTGCAACAAAGATGATAATAGTGCTTCATCGGAACTTTAAAGATTAGGTTAACTGATGCTCAATTAATTGCTGTTGTAGAAGAACAAGAACATATATAAATAGAAAGCTCATGTCATTTATCATATGTAATAAAAGGCATGAGTTTTTTAGCTAGTTTCAATAGATAATATACCAATAAGTATTAACAAAAACTTTTTTTTATGAAAAAAACTATCACCCAAAGCCTTCTTTTTATAGGAGCATTGTTGATAATGTTGCTTTCAGGACAAGAATCTTATGCACAGAGTATAGTCCGTCAAAGTATCACCAGTTATGGCTCATCAAAGGCAGTTGGTAATCATTCTTTTTCACAAACCGTTGGCCAACCATATAGCACAAAAGCAAGCAACGATCAAACAACTCTTCCGGGTTTTCAACAACCGGTTAGTATGAAAATAGAGAAGATGGAACCAACACCAATAGAAGAATTGGATGTATATATATATCCTAATCCGGCTAAATACTCCTTGTTTATTAAGAGTAAACAAACCATAGAAGAAGGCATAGTAAAGGTTACAAATACCCAGGGAACTGTTGTTTATAGTAAGCAATTAAGCAGTCTTGTTAATCATGAAATTAGTTGTGATTCATGGTCTCCTGGGGTTTATTTAATCAGTATTCAGAATTCGAATAATCAACAGACTGTAAAAAAGTTAGTTATCTCAAAATAATTACAATATGAAACGACCATGTAAAATTGGTATTCAAATTACACATATAAGAATGCCTAAATTTTTTTTGAGAGTTCCATATGTCAAATAAATACAATTTTAAACATATGAAAAAAAGTATACTATCATTAATAATTGCTTTTGCATCAATTGGCGTATTTGGCCAAGAGCAAAGCTTAACCATTGAAGCATCGCAATTGGTAAATACATTTAGGTTTATCAATAGTGATAACGCTAAACAAAATGCCGATTATCAATCAGTTTTAACCGGATCGTACGGAGTGGGCTACCGACATATTTTAAGTAACAATGTTATTTTAAAAGGTGGATTGGGTAAACGTACTGGTGGTGCGAACTATGTTTATGATGAAATGAATTATTCATGGCGACTGGAATATGCTGATATTAAACTAGGGGGTGGATACATCCGTGATTTAGGCAGGTTCAATCCTTATATAGTGGCTAATGGATATTACGCTATGCTGGTACGTGGTATTCAGATTTTAAATAACAAAGAGTTTAACATTACCGAGTCGGGTGTGCTGCAAAAAAACGACTATGGTATAATCGGAAATATTGGTGTCATTTTTAATATGTCTGATTATATATCTGCTTATATAGAAGGGCAATATTTATATGGATTAAATAATGTAGAAAAAGAATCCAGTCAAACAGCCAATAACCGAAGTTATGGAATAACACTTGGATTATCTTTTAATATAACTAAGTAATTACCTTATAAATAGAATGTCATGAAATTTAAAAATTATATTATACTAGCCTTATTCCTTTGTTCATTCACTTTTACTAGTGCACAAAACATTGGAGACCTCGATGGAATATATTATCAAGCAGTTGCTTTAGATGATGAAACCCAAGAAATTGTTGGTGTTGATATTGAAGCGAAGCCTTTATACAATCGGGAAATTGCTGTTCGTTTTACCATAAGCAAAGGATTAGACGGTGATATCCAATGGGAAGAGACTCATGTAACAACTACTGATAAATACGGTTTATTCAGTCTCACTATTGGAAAAGGAAATGTGTCCAGCACCAGTTATGCACGCCTTTTGGATATTCCATGGATTGATGCCGATCAGTTTTTAAAAGTTGAGATTTCAACCAAAAATGATGGCAATTATAAGATGGTCAGCAATCAAAAGTTTATGGCAGTTCCTTATGCCTTTTATACAGATGATATTGCCGATAATGCGATCCGAACAGAGAAAATATTAAACGAAGAGATATTAGCTGAAGACATCAAAGAGGGAGCTGTAGAAACATCTGAGATTTTAGATGAAACAATTATCGCAGCCGATATACAAGAAGGTGCTGTTGAAAGCTCTGAAATACTGGACGAAACGATTATCGCTACAGATATTGCAAGTGGTGCTGTTACCAGTGATGAGATATTAAATGCAACAATTGTAAATGAAGATATAGCTAATGCAACAATAGATTTAAGTTCGAAGGTTACCAATATTTTACCGGTGGCCAATGGAGGAACAGGTTCAGATGCCTCATCTGTAACAGACGGTCAGATTTTAGTTGGTGATGGTACCAATGGAAAATTTGTGCCTGCCAATATAACTGCCGGAGAAGGTATTAACATTGTAGAAAGTGCTGGAGGCATTACCATTGAATCACCCCTCATTTCTGCAGACGTTGGTGCTGATGGTACTTTCACAATACCTGTAGGGAGCAATGGAGATATTGCTCGACAAACATCATGGGAATCTCCATCAAGTCTTCAGATCCCACCAATTGTGGGTAAACCATATGAAATGGGCGATCTATTTCTTGCATCAGCAAATGTAGATCTAAAAGGTTGCTTACTATCCGTTTACCTTCAATCCATTACAGGAGGTGGTGATGCTAAGTTAAAGGTGGTTATCTATAATCCGAAAAACACTTCAGTAACACTGGACACCCCGGTTACTTTTAAATTTCTTTTAGTAAAATAATATAATTCTACGCTATTTATATCTAACAACCTCAGCTCAATTAAAATTAAAGAGGAGGACTCCCGACTGAAATAGTCGGGAGTTTTTTATTCCCGGCAAGACCTTAAGTCTTAGTGCATATTAAACTGGATTATTCATTTAAAAACGAAGTGCATTAAATGAATGTGCGATGTGCTGCGCGATATAATGCTGTAAATTTCTATTTAATCGGAGAAAATTATGTGAATTTTTCTGGTTAAATAATTAAATGTGCTTTCAAAAAAACTTATCAACAATATTTTTTGCTATTTATTATTGTTTTTTGCCATAGAATGTATGTCAATTAGTATGTCAAACGATGTTTATTATTTACCGTACAATCATATGTATTATTGTATATTAATCACATACAGACATATATCTTATCTTTACTACCATCACTTATACAAAACTATTGCAGGAACCTTGTTTAGTTCAACAAAGCCTCCAATCTAAAGTGTATGTAAACAACGTTATATTTGAGGCTTAGTATTAGGTACCGTAATTATTTAGTTATCTGCAACTTACATTATAAAATCTAACTATCGATTCCAAATCACTCTTACGAAATTCCTTGTTTTCAATTTTTTTCGATAATTCAGGACAATCATTGAAGTACTTAATCATATCTTTTCTAAATGTCAATCCTTTAGGTCTTTTTAGTTCTCCATCGCTTTTTTGAAGTATATACCTCTCAACACTATAAGAATAGCCACCTGTCATCATACCAGTTGAAGCATTATACATCCCTGGAGAGCTTTGAGTATAATAGTAATTAAACAGTTTTAAGTCCCCGTCAATTTCAATCCTTAAAAAGATATTCGAACTCATGGAAAAAATATTTCCCAGACTAAGTGTATTTTTCCGAGATAGCATCCTTACTTTTTCAAACTCATAGGTAAATCTAATCTCTTGTGCATCATCCGGTCTTAACACTTTTTTCACTCCTAAAGAATCAAAATATTTTACTTTGTATTGTAATTTCTCATAATTTGGTTCTTGGGTAAAGAGTTTTACT
>JBNKGY010000276.1:0-5139 GCA_050290065.1 Marinilabiliaceae bacterium | reverse complement strand
TAAACTCACATTTTTAGAGCTTCGAAAGCCTCAAAAATGAAGCTTTCTTATCTGCCACTTGAGTTTTCGTGCAAGTACAAATTACTCCAATGATCTCAACAACGAAATGAAAAAATAAGAAATGATTTTAACTGGAATAACTGGAAGTTTATACGAATACCCAAATTTTCAGATAATATTTTGTGTAAAAGTCATATAATGAGAATTATAAATTATAGCAATTTCACTATGAGGATGACGTTAAATAATAATAACGATAAAAATTTTATACAAGGTGTAAATTATTGCGAAAAATGAGAGCATGGCTAAAGCTAGTTTAGTTTTGCCGAGTAAAAGCAATAATCATGAAATAATTGAGCATAGCCTTAGTTACTACGTTATCTTGTTATATAGAAAATTGATTAGAATAAAATGATTATGCGAATATTGGTATTACATCAACTGAGATGGTGATTTACCGTAATTTTTACGAAATACAGTACTAAAATATCCGACACTGGAAAAACCACACATTTCACTTATTTCTGTAATAGAATATTTTTTTGATTGTAATAACTCTAATGAATAATCTAACCTGATAGATTTAATAAAATCAGTTGGAGACAGATCTGTCAATGATTTTATCTTTTTATAAAGCAAGGAGGAACTAACATTCATTTTTGAAGCAAATTCATCTTTAGAAAAAGATGAATTGGCCATATTTTCCCGAACTACTTCTACCATTCGTTTAATAAACTGGTCATTTAAATGATTTTCAGAAATGATTTCTTCATCTGACTCTGTATATTTAATTACTTTTAAAGCTCTGTTTCTAATAATATCCCGATTTTGAATAATACTTTTAATACGTTGTTGTAGGATTGTAACGTCGAATGGTTTAATTAAATAATCATCGGCTCCTAATCCTAATCCTTTTAATTCTTCAGTTTTTTCTGACAATGAAGTCAATAAAATTATAGGGATATGTGATGTTTCATAGGTTCCTTTTAACTTACTACATAACTCAAAACCGTCCATCTTAGGCATCATTATATCGGAAACTACTAAATCAGGTAATTCCTTTTGAATAATCTCCCAAGCTTCCACTCCATTTTCTGAAATTAAAACCTGAAATTGAGATTCTAAAGCTGATTTCAAAAATTCTCGCAGATAATCATTATCCTCAACAACAAGAACTTTCATTTTGGATGATTCTGATGATTGAATGTCATTAGGTTTGTGTATGCTAAATGATTTCTCTTCATTCTCCCATGTACCCATTGGCACATTGGATACACCCTGATTCGCGGTCAATTCCTTACTCTTTATTACTGGAATAACAACTTGAAATACAGAACCTTTATTCTCCTGACTTACACAACTAATTTTTCCTTTGTGCAACTGTACATAGTTTTTTACTAACAATAAACCAATACCGGACCCTACAACCTTAGAATTAACAGCGTTTTCCCCCCTATAATATTCATTGAATAGTGATTTCTGAGCTTTTTTACTGATACCAATTCCCTGATCTTCCACTTCCAGTATCCATTTATTCCCCGTACATTGTAATTTAATAAACAGATTAACATCCGGACATGAATATTTAATACCATTGGAAATTAAATTATCCACTATTTTTTCAATCATCAGCTCATCAAAAGCACATGAAAAAGATTCAACATTTGTTTCAAAGTTTAAAACGATATTATTACTTTTTGCATATGATTCAAACATCATAATCCGATCCTGAATTACCTTCACAACATCGTGCATTGCCAGATTAATTATTTCCTTGCCTACATCTACTTTTTGAAAATCCATTAATTGAGTTACCACTTTCAGTAAGCGCCTTGTTTGATCCGTAGCCAGGAATAAATAATGTAAGGCCTTATCTGATAAGCCAGGCTCTTTATTTAATTCCTCAATAGGACCATTTATCAATGTTAATGATGTTCTGATATCATGTGCAGTATTAGCAAAAAATCTTATTTTTTCTTGTGAGTGTTCTTCTTTTAATCGATAGATATAATATTTAAATAATGAAATACCGATACCTCCAACAACAATAAGGATTAAAATATTAAACCACCAACTTTTCCAATAGGGAGGAATAATACCTACTTCAAGCACTCTTTCATCTATTAATTTCGATAAAGTATCATCATACATTCTAATTCTAAGCTTAAAATCTCCAATGGGCATTTTTGAATACGAAATTATTCTGTTATTTCTCGGAATACTCCATTCTTGATCAACACCTTCGAGCTTCCAGGAAAATTTCGAACCAGATGAACTAATGCCTATGGGTAATAGCTCTAAACTTATTGTATTTTGTGAGTATTTTAATGAAATATTACTGACACTATCAACAGGCTTATCCAATTGTCCTTTTGAGATGTCTCTTATTGATCTTCCTGATATAGATAAATCCTGAATAAAGATTTTACCTTCAAATTCCTGAGTCTTTATATCATCAGCATTAAATACAATAACACCTTTATTTGTTCCCCATATTAAATTCCCGTTCGAAAGTTTTAATTGACTGTTCTGATTAAATGATACGTTAGTAATTTCCGGAATGGTATTATAGGTTACAATTGAATTATCATTTTCATCTAACTTACAAATTCCACTCTCTGTTCCTATCCAGAAATACCCGTTATAATATTCAATACTATTCACAAAATTTGATGGTAATCCTGAATCGACGGTAATTTGCTCTATATCTTTGTCTATAAGATCATATTTAATCACCCCTTCTCCACTAGTACACAGCCATACCACATTTCCTTTTATAATAATATCGTATACAAGAAAACCTTCTACCAGTGTTTCGGTATCACCTGTACTTTTATTAAATGTTAACAATCCATAAGTAGTACCAATTAATAACTTATCCGGACTATAATCGTTCATAACATTAACCGTAATCCCTTCAAAAGATACAAATGTATCTTCCTTTGCTTTATAACATACTAAATCGCCCCTTACTCCACCATTCCATATATTTCCTTCCTGATCTTTTATTATATCAAACACAAAATTACTTGCAAAATTTCCATCGGAATCCTCTACTGAGAAATGATTCAATTCCCTGCCTGTTTTTTGGTCAATTAAATAAACTCCGGAAGAATATGTTCCAGCCCAAATTCTACCCTGATTATCTTCGCATAAAGAAAGGTAAACCTGGGCTTGTTCTTTTTTATTATGAAATATGGTCTTCCATTTATTTGACGATCTATTCCAAACACTGATTCCATTATTAGTTGCAAACCAAATTTGATTGTCTTTATCTTCTAAAACACAATTAACATCATTATTTACTAAGGAATTATTATTGTTTGAAATATGCTGCAACACCTGTACCTTTGAATTTGTCTGATCAAAATATGACACTCCTCCACTATAAGTACATACCCATACACGATTGTTTTTATCTACAAATACATCATAAACACCATTTCCCCGCAATGATTTTGGATTGTCTGCATCCTCTTTAAATACATTTAAAACTTCATTACTTACATAATCAATTTCCCATAAACCTTGTCCATCAATACAAACTAATAAAGTGGCACCTTTATTTAATTCAATATCCAAAATGGGTTGTTTGGGTATCTCATCAAACAATAAAAGGGTAAAAAAACCATTATCTTCACTCAATGAAAATAATCCATCTTCAAAAGTACCAATCCAAAGCGTATTTTTTACCTTATCATAATACATAGAGGAAACATAATAATTTACATTAGAATTAAAGGTGAAATATTCTGAAGAAGAATTATTATTTATATTATATATTCTTATCTGCCCGCTAGTTGCATAGAAAAAATGAGTACTATCATACCATTCAATAAATTGAATATCCTCACCATTTCCCAGAACCTTTAATCCTGTATCTGTATTATAATGAAACAAACCAATTGATGTAGCCAGCCAAATATCCCCAATATTATCAACAAGTACTTCGTTAACCAAAATATATGCATTCCTTAATACAGAGGAAAGACTAACTATTAACTCAAAATCATCCATTATTGGATTATACTTAAATACTTGACCATTATTCGTATATGCATATAATCCACAAGATTCATAA
This sequence comes from Marinilabiliaceae bacterium, assembly GCA_050290065.1. Classification (GTDB taxonomy): domain Bacteria; phylum Bacteroidota; class Bacteroidia; order Bacteroidales; family Marinilabiliaceae; genus Saccharicrinis. The sequence continues at coordinate 1,058 of JBNKGY010000276.1, read as the reverse complement.
ACCAGACTTAAGGAAATAATATCAACAGTTTCGTATGGTAATTGATAAGTTTTTACATCTTCCTGAGTAAATCTGACAACTCCCATCTTTGATGAAATCCAAATAAAGTCATTGTTATCGCTACATACTTTATTGGTTTGTCGAATTGACAGTCCATATTCTTCATTTATATTATAAAACTGAATGTTATTAGCTCCAAACAAATACACCGATTCTAACAGTAATATTAAAATCAAAAAATGAGTACGTAAAATTATATTCAATTTCATAAAACCAGATTCTCGTTGATTCAATAACCTATGATCAAATTACAAATCCCATTAAAATAGGAAAATGTTATCAAATTTATAAAGCCTTTTAACACTACAAAGCATTACTTGATAACATAAATACCCTGAGTTCGATTAAGATTTTCAGCATTTACCTAGAACATCAAAATAGAAACAATATTAAAATAATATCCAATACTATGTTTTCAATTTAAGATATATATCTTCTAAATTCAAATATCTATTAAGAAGTATACCATCCCATTTTGACAAAAAACGATTTTTTAAATACCCTCATGTCTTTTTCAAAATACATGCGTATTTAAATTTTTCTTTTCAAGACTTTTATTTGTTATCTGTATCCTACTCCTCAGCGAATGTATTTATTATCTAATAGATAAATATAAACATGATAGTGTATTATTTTTGGCTTGGAAGCTTATAGCATTCAATAACTCCCAATTCCCTTTCCTGATAGGTTCCTTCACGGTATAGTCATTTAAATCATGCATCTATCGCTATTTGATATATTTGGATAATACTTAAAACCTACCTTATACATAAACATATCATAGTGCTGATAATATTCCAGTTGTTATTTTATGTATTCTCCTAAAAGGGAAAAGCTTGCTTCTAGGGAGACTGAGTTCGACATAAAATTTTGGATTTATCGCATATAATCAATGATTATAAAGGTATTCGATAGAACTAATAACCTGAGTTCGATATAAAATTAATGGCTCAAATCGCTTATAAATATTGAGTTTTAAGGAATGTTTGCGAAAGCAT
>JBNKGY010000275.1:0-5145 GCA_050290065.1 Marinilabiliaceae bacterium | reverse complement strand
AACGAATATATTTAATCATTTTGAGTCCTTGCAGGGACTTTTGAGGGCAGTTATTGATTAATTATATTCTTATTGTTATACCAAAGAATATATAGAAAATGAAGATATTGATATTGGTAATCCGGAGCTAAAAACCAAAGCCATCAATACTCTATTTAGCTATTGTTCAAAATCCATGAATAAAATTAAGCTTACGAAGGAAATGAAAGAATTAATGGAGCTTAAGAATAGTGGAGAAGTTGCTTCTGTAGATCAATATTTTACGCTAAAGAATAGTGTGAATTAATTTAGTTTATAATTCAAAATGCCTGATATTTGCGTTTAATATCAGGCATTTTTTTATTTGTACGGTCTGTATTATTTAGTCTTTGCTTTCATTAAATAGTTCATCAGTGATCTCAACTAAGTCTCCATTTTTCAGTTTTTTTGATATAGCACTATACGGAGCACTTACAACCTCTTCATTTTCTTCTAAACCGGATTCTATTTCAATATATTTTGTGTCTTGAATTCCAGCTTTTACAGGTCGCTGTTCAACTAAACCATCTTTTACTACAAATACAACTTCCTTCATGTTTTCTTCTTCTGTTTTGATGGCGTTAACATCCGGAATTGTATCAACAGCTGTGGTGTCATTCCGTGTGGTCACAGACTGGATTGGGGTTGTTAAAATATTAATTCGTGTGTTGGTCTGGATGTCAACAGTGGCTGACATTCCAGGCCTAAATGGGAAGTAATTATTTCCTTTTCCTTCAGATAATTTTTGATACGATTCCGGAAGGATTAATATTTTAACTTCAAAATTGGTTATCTGATCAGCACTGGTGCCCTCTACGTTAGCTGAATTAGCAATTTGAGTTACAATTCCTTTAAATTTTTCTTTTAAATAAGCATCTACTTCGATAATGGCAGTATCTTTTAGGTTTACCTGAATAATATCGTTTTCATTAACCTCAACCACAACTTCCATATTATTTAAGTTGGCGATGGTCATCATTTCTGTTCCTTCAAATTGAGCGGTTCCAACAACCCTCTCTCCTTTTTCAACCTTCAGGCGTGAAACAGTACCGTTCATGGGAGCGTAAATTGTGGTCTTACTTAAATTGTCTTTCGCCTCGTTTAATGAGGCTCTGGCATTGGATAGGGATGCTCTGGCCGCATCAACACTTGATTTTGCAACATTGTAATCAGCTAAAGCTTGCTCATAATCAGCTTCAGAAATTGTTTTCTCCTTCCAGAGTATCATATTTCTTTCGTAGGCAAGTTTTTTTTGGTTGTATTGCGCTTCAGATTGAGATAAATTTGCTTCTGCAGAAATGACAGAAGCTTTCATTTTTTCCAGGTTTCTCATGTAAATGTCTGGCTGTATCTTTGCTAAAACCTGACCTTTAGTAACAGCGTCGCCTTCATTGACGTTTAATTCAAGAATTTCTCCTGAGACGTCAGAAGAGACTTTGATTTCAACTTCCGGACTAATTTTTCCATTTGCTGTGATGGTTTCTGTAATGGTTCTGTATTGGGCTTTTTCAACCTTAACTTTATGTTTAAATTCAGATCCTATCCAGCCTTGTTTCTTACCAATAATTAGGAAAATGATTATGACAGAAAGAGCAATGAGAGGGTATAAAATTGATTTTTTCATTTTATGGATTAGTTTTTTGAGTCTGCACAAGATAATAAGATATTCTTAATTCTAATATATTGAAATGTATTCAAATCACGCATTTATATTTATGAAGTGCAAAGTATGGTTAGATTAATGGTGAGATGTATGGTTTCATAGTTTCAATATCTTATTGCCTAATTAATAGTATTTTCTGATTGGTTTATATATTGTATTGGTTTTTTTATATTTTCATTATAAATAATATTTGTTAAGCGGTTAATATTCTGTAATACTTATATATCAAATGGTAAAAAGCATACAATATTTCATTGTTACAATACTCGTGATTATTCCTGGTATCATTTTTTCTCAAGCGAAAAAGTTGGGTATTCCTGAAATTGAATTTTTCAACAGACGAATGTATGAGGGAGCTACACAAAATTGGAGTGTTGCTCAAAGTCCAACCGGGTTTTTATACTTCGCAAATAATGATGGTGTTTTGGAGTATGATGGAGTGAATTGGAGATTGTATAACGATCTGGGATCTTCTATTGTAAGAAGTGTCAAGGAGGTCGGAGACCGGATATATTGCGGATCATATAATGAATATGGATATTACGAATACGATTCACTTAGCGTTTTAAAGTATCATACACTCGTAAAGGAAAGTGATGCCTTTAAAACTGATGATATATGGAATATTTATGAATGGAATGATAAAATTGTATTTCATTCTGAGAAAGGACTGAGTATTTATGAGGATGATCGATTTCTAACATTTATTCCTGCACGATCTCGTTTTATATCGGCCTTTGTTGTTAATGGGATGTTGTTGGTTCAGGATGAGCGTGTTGGGTTGATGGAGGTGCGTGGTACGGATATATATCCGGTTTCAGGTGGTGGAGTATTTGCAAGCAAAGAAGTTACCGTAATATTACCTGTTTCAGATTCTAAAATTGTTATCGGAACCATGAAAAATGGTTTGTATATGTGGGATATGCAAATGTTTGAAGAATGGAATGTTCCGGTAAATGGAATGTTGAAGTCAATAAACGTGTTTTGCGGAGTTGGTTATAATTCAGAGTTTCTGGTTTTTGGGACAATTCAGGGAGGATTGGTTATCTCAGATTTAGACGGGAATATCTTTATGCAAATTAATAAAGATAAAGGGCTTAAAAATAACACAGTATTAAGTGTGTATACTGATATTGAGGGTAATATTTGGGGTGGATTAGATAATGGAATTGTAAAAGTGAATTTTAATTCGAGTGTTACTTTTTTACAAGGTTATTATAATTTGGGTACCGGTTATGTTATGGATCATTATCAGTCGAATTATTATTTTGGTACCAATCAGGCTTTGTATAAAATTAATGAAGATAAGTTTAATAGTCCTTTAAAAGACAGAGAGGATTTTATTAGAATAAAAGGTACAGAGGGGCAGGTCTGGAGTCTGTATCATGATATGGATCTTTTATTATGCGGTCATAATTTAGGAGTCATGGAAATTTCAGGGGATCAATCCAGGATGATTACCCCGCCTGAAGTAAACGGCGTGTGGAATTTTAAATCTATCAAAGGATATCCGAATTTATTGGTTTCAGGTACCTATTCCGGTTTAGTTATATTTGAAAAGGAGAGAGGGAAATGGAAATATAGAAATAAAGTGGAAGGGTTCAATGAATCTTCGAGGTATATAGAATGGGATGAAAATGGTGATTTGTGGATTTCACACGGATATAATGGTATTTATAAAATATCATTGAATAATGATTATTCAAAAGTAAGTCATGTTGATACCTTTATAAATGAATCCTTTATTAAAGGTAAAGTGCCACTGATTCTATCAAAAGTAGATGGTAAGTGCACATTTTCCAATGCAACTGGTATTTATCATATTAATAGTCGTGGTGATGAATTAGTTAGAGCAAAACAATATGACGCCTACTTTGAAAGTGGTAATTACCCGATTTATATTAAAAGTGACAGGTATGGAAATCTGTGGTGCTTTTTCAATGGGGAGGTCAAAGTGTTAAGAAGATTAGAAGACGGAACATATAAAATCATTACATATCCATTTTTACCGTTAGAGAGAAAGTTGGTGAATGGTTTCGAGTATTTATATGTTCATGATGATAAAAATGTATTTTTTGGAGTGGAAGATGGATTTGCTCATTATTCAGTTAATGAATATATCAATTATAAAAAACCGTTTAAAGTACATATTAGATACTTTAAGGGAGTCGGCGATTCAATACCATACCAATTGAATTCTGTTGGTGATTCTGCAATTCAACATATTATTCCAACCTATGAATATCGTAAAAATGCATTTAGTATACAATTTGCAGCTCCTTTTCATGAAAGGAGAGGTGTTTTGTATTCAGCCTATTTGAGGAATGATGATTTAATACCATCGAATTGGGTAGAGTCTACTAGTGTTAGTCTTTCTAATTTATATGAGGGAGAGTACGAATTTGTTGTTCAAGCTAAAAATCAATATGGAATATTAAGTAAGCCTGTTAGCTTTAAGTTTATTGTGTTGCCTCCATGGCATAGGAGTTTTCCTGCAGAAATTGGATTTGTCATCCTGATACTATTGTTGTCCATTGCGGTGTTTGTAATATTTAATCGTCGTGTTGAGTTAAGTCGACAGAAAGAGAAGCTTAAGCAAGAAGAGAAATTTAAAATTAAAGAAGAACAATTAAAAAATAACGCCCTTCTTTCTGAAAAGGAAATGATACGAATGAGGAATGAGAAGTTAAGAAGTGATATGATTTATAAGGAGAAGGAGCTCGCAAACTCAACGGTACACCTGATTCAGAAAAATGATCTTTTGTCAGATATTAAACTTCAATTAAAAAAACTAATCAGAATTTCTGAGAGGAGAGAGTTGGAAAGAAAAGTAAATAGTTTAATAAAAAAAATAGACCGGGATATTGATAATGACAATAACTGGGAAGTTTTTGAATTGCACTTTGGTCAGGTTCATGAAGCCTTTTTTCAAGGATTGAAAGAGAAGCACCCTGATTTAACAAGTAGGGAACAAAAATTATGCGCTTATATAAAAATGGGAATGTCTTCAAAAGATATTGCTTCGTTAATGAATATTACTACACGTGCGGTGGAGAACAACAGGTATAAATTAAGGCAAAAGTTAGGTATAGATCATGGCGAAAATCTTCTTGAATATATTGAGAGTATCTAGTAATTACTGTTTAGGATGATAAGTTTGCTTTGTTTATTGAGAGAAGAATGGCATCTATCCATGCATATTTTCTTTTGTTTGTATTAGCCAATTTACCAGGAATCAATCATTCTTTGTAGCGTTGGAAATATTTTATCTACTGTAGTCTAAAGTTATCTGTCAAACTAAGGATGCTACTTTTTTCCAATTGCACTCCAATGCGTGTTTATTTAGAATTAAATGTATGTATAAACTCTTTCGTTTTTATCGAATTGAGGTTAATAACCTGAGTTCGATTAAAATTAGCGAGCTCAAATTTCAGTAAATGATTGATTTACAATATAAATTTTTG
>JBNKGY010000274.1:0-5238 GCA_050290065.1 Marinilabiliaceae bacterium | reverse complement strand
TAGCCCGCTATTCTTTCATAATTTTCAGTTGAATCTCACTATTTATAGGCGGTCTGAATCCAAAATTTTATGTCGAATTCAGGTTAATAGTTCCGCTGAAAAAGTGGCTTAAAAACTTGTAATTTATTAGAGTATATGAAAAATACATTATTAGTTCTGTTTATAGGAATTACATTGATTTCATGTAATCACCAGTCAAAAGATTACCTGAAGCTTGAGGGAATGATTTTCGGGACTTATTATCACATTATTTATGAGCCGGTAAAGGATGATGATTTTCTTGATTCAGGTATTATGGAAGTTCTGAATAAAGTTGACTGGTCGTTATCTACCTATAAAGACACATCTACTATTAATAAGTTCAATTATAGTGAGGGTGGGGCAGAAGTGGATTCCATGATGAAATTAGTGTATATGAAAGGGGATGAGGTTTTTAAGCATACACAAGGAGCTTTTGATATGACTGTAGGCCCCTTGGTTAATGCATGGGGGTTTGGTTTCAAGAAAAAGGATAGTATTACCAGTCAGTTAATTGATTCGTTATTGTTAAATGTTGGCATGGAAAAGGTAAAGCTGGAGAATGAATATTTATCGAAAACAAATAGTGCAACCATGTTGGATGCAAGTGCCATAGCCAAAGGATTTGGTGTGGATATGGCTGCTGTTTATCTGGAAGAAAATGGTATTCAGAATTATATGGTTGAAATAGGAGGGGAAATCAGGGTAAAAGGAATTAGTAATTCCGGCAAAAAATGGCGGGTAGGTATTGATAAACCTATTGATGACAGAGCTGCGATAAATCGTCAGATCCAGGATATAATATCTATTTCAAATATAAGTCTGGCTACATCTGGTAATTATCGGAATTTCTATATCCGGAATGGTAAAAAATATGCACATACCATCGACCCTCATACGGGCTATCCCGTTCAGCATTCTTTGTTGAGTGCTTCCATCATAGCACCAGATTGTATGACGGCGGATGCCTATGCAACAGCCTGTATGGTAATGGGGTTGGAAAAAAGTATGCAGTTAATATCAGCATTGCCTGACACAGAAGGATACTTTATTTATGTGGATGAAAAAGGTGAAAATCAAGTGAAATTCACAGGCGGTTTTAAAGACTTAATCATAAAATAATTATCATTTTCATATTGAATACCTACAAGAAAGCAAATGTTTTGCTCCTGTTTTCTTGTAGATGAGTCTCTTAACTCGGAATATGTAATAACCATTCTAATGCATATTTTCATTTAATGAATACACATATCGCAATATATCAGTTGGTTATGAGATTGATGTTACAGTATAAAACTGTCTTATGATTTCAGGTTTAAGTAATGGTATAATTATTTTCTGGAAAAGTACAAAAATACAAATCAGTATTGAGATCCGAGCACTTAATACCTGATCTATTGACTAACAGCTAATAGTCTGACTATCGCCATTGTTATCCATATGTAATGGTTTTATTTTTATGGAATGCTTTTGCGCTTCTCTATCCTGAGTAGTAGCACAGGAAATTCCCCTTTTGGCCATTTCTTTATTACTACCTATATGAAGATTAGGAAACTTCCCGTTTTTCTTAATTAATATGCTAATCCCCATCAATAAAAACACTATGGCTATCAATACTACACTTAGCAATAAAACTTTTAAAAACATATTTATCTAATTTTATGAGTTGCAAAAATACACTTTTTCGTTTAATTAAATCAAACTATTAAAATTCTTAATTTCACCCCTGATTACCTAAAACAAGCATTTAAATGCCAGATTGATTAATGAAATGAGGGGTGTTTTTTAAAATGATCGCTTTTTGTTTGGCAATTAGTGTGTGAATTGCTGTGTAATTCGTTTTTGTGTAAAAAAAAAGAATAATTTTAAGATGTCTGATTATATTTCGAATAAACAAAGTTTCCGTTAATATGTTTCAATGCTTAGAAAAGGGTATGATAGAAGTTTGTTTTAAATCAGGTATTTCTTATTAGTTTTGTCCTCTGTTGGGATAGGGTAGTAATAAAATATCCGGTTTAGAGGTGTGTACCTCATATTATCTTTTGTCTATTCTTAAAGTCTATTATTAAATATGATATCAAATACAGGAATCAGTTTTGATGAGTTTAAAAAAGAGGTACTAGAAGATTACCGTATTGGCCATATCAGCCGCAATCTAAGTTTGTTAGGAAGAAGAGACGTGCTTGGGGGTAAAGCTAAGTTTGGGATATTTGGGGATGGAAAAGAGGTGGCTCAAATTGCCATGGCTAAACAATTTAAAGTCGGTGATTGGCGATCGGGATATTATCGTGATCAAACATTTATGCTGGCTGCCGGAATGACAACTCCGGTTGAGTTTTTTGCATCTTTATATGGCGAAACAAATACAGAGTTAAATCCCGATAATGGAGGTCGTTCTTTTAATAATCATTTTGGAACCCGTACTATCACAGAATCCGGTGAATGGAAAAATATCGCAGATATCAAATGTACTTCATCAGATATTTCACCAACAGCCGGACAAATGCCACGTTTGGTAGGTCTCGCTTTTGCATCTAAATTATATCGAAAGAACCCGGTTCTTGCCGAAAATTCGCAGTTTAGTAAAGGTGGAAATGAAGTGGCATTCGGAACAATTGGTGATGCCAGTACTTCTGAAGGACATTTTTTTGAAACTATGAATGCAGCTGCAGTTCATCAAATACCTATGGCTGTGTCAGTTTGGGATGATGGTTTTGGAATATCTGTGCCCAGAAAAATTCAAACAGTTAAAGAGAGTATTTCAAATGCTTTAAAAGGATTTGAAAAAGGTCCTAAGGATAAAAATGGGATTGTTATATATAAACTGAAAGGATGGGATTATGCTGGACTTTGTCAGGCTTATGAAGAAGGAATTGCCAGATGCAGAAAAAATCATACCCCGGTATTGTTTCATGTTGAGGAAGTTACTCAGCCCGTTGGTCATTCTACTTCCGGGTCGCATGAGAGGTACAAGTCAAAGGAACGATTACAGTGGGAAAAAGATTTTGATTGCCTCCTGAAAATGAGAGAGTGGATTATTGAGCGTGCTTTGGCAAATGCGGAAGAGCTGGATGAAATAGAACAGTCGGCATTGCAAGAGGTAAAAGAGGCTCAAAAAATGGCCTTGAAACAATTTGATGGTACCTTACTGTCAGAGCGAGATTCTTTAATTGGGTTAATAGAAGGTAAAGATTGTGTATGCTCAGGTGCCAATGATGGAACAATTAAGGAGTTGATACATCAACTTAAAAATGCATATACTTTAAATCGAAAAGAGATTCTTTCCACTGCCAGAAAGATACTTCGTCACATTTGTAATACATGTAATAGGCCCGATAGCTTAAAAAATAAATTACAAAGGTGGATTGCAGATTACAGACAAAGAGCTCATGAAATGTATAACGACAGGCTTTATGCAGAGGATGATTATGCCGCCATTAAAGTTCCCGTTGTGCCCCCATATTACTCTGCTGAGGTTAATAAAGTGCCAGGTAGAGAGATTTTACGGGATAATTTTGACGCACTCTTTGAAAAAATTCCTCAGCTTGTCACTTTTGGAGAAGATACAGGTGTGCTAGGTGGTGTTAACCAGTCAATGGAAGGATTACAGAAAAAGCATGGGGCTATACGTATCTGGGATGAAGGTATTCGTGAAACAACAATAATAGGAACAGGATTGGGACTGGCTTTGCGTGGATTTAGACCCATTGCTGAGATTCAATACTTCGATTACCTGATGTATGGCTTGCAGACTATGAGTGATGATTTGGCCACCTTACGTTATCGCACTAAGGGGGGACAGAAAGCTCCGTTGATAGTACGTACCAGAGGTCATCGATTAGAGGGTATCTGGCATTCAGGATCACCTTTGAGCATGGTTATAAATTCCATACGTGGTGTATATGTTTGTGTGCCACGTGACATGACCCGTGCAGCCGGAATGTATAATACCTTACTGCAGGCCGATGATCCGGCGTTGGTTATTGAACCTTTAAATGGATATAGAATTAAAGAGCCCCGACCAGAAAATATTGGCGAATTCAATGTGCCATTGGGTATTCCGGAGGTGTTACGTGTTGGAAGCGATGTTACTTTAGTAACCTATGGTTCCTGTGTTAGAATAGGGCAGGAAGCAGTGGCGCAGTTAAGTGAGATTGGTGTTTCTGTTGAATTGATAGATGTGCAAACATTATTACCATTTGATATTCATGGTGTGATTTTAGAGTCTATTAAAAAGACCAATAGAATTGTATTCTTTGACGAGGATGTTCCGGGTGGTGCAACAGCCTTTATGATGCAGCAAGTGCTTGAAAAGCATAAGGCATTCAGGTATCTGGATTCCGCTCCTCGTACAGTAACAGCTAAAGATCATCGCCCTGCCTTTGGTACTGATGGTGATTATTTCTCAAACCCAAGTGCAGAAGATGTATATGAAGCGATCTATGATATGATGAGTGAATTTGATCCTCAACGATTCCCAGCCATATATTAGGTGGAGTACTAAGCTATTAATCCAATACTCACAAAGTGGCTATAGCAAAGATGCCAATACTCACAAAGTGACTATAGCAAATATGCCAATAGTCACTTTGTGAGTAAGTTGGCACTCTCTCAGTATTTTAAACCATACTTTTCGATTATCTTTCTATCAATTAAGTTTCCATTTCTTAGCCCCATTACATCTCTGGCTGATGAATATGGCCAATCTTCTCGTTTATTGACCATGTTTGCAGCAACAGGGTTGTTTAGGATATATCTATAACATATTTGAGGGTACTGAATTTCCGTGGATGTTGTGTTTATCTCAGTAATACCATTATTAAAAGACCAATTTTTTTCGATTGTATCGGAACTGGTTAAGCAAAGAGCTTTTGTTCCCCCACGAAACAAAGAACCTGTTCTGTTTTCCTGTTTGTTGATGGCACGGGTATAAGATCTTAGAATTATGGCAATGGTATTGCTCACCATGTAACTTCTCTCAGATATACTTATATGGTCATTATTTGTATTTTCTCCAGATTCACTCTGAGAATATGGAGAATCTTTTAACCTAACCATCAAGTGAAAATGATTGGGCATTAAGCACCAGGCTAAAATGCTACAATAAGGTATCAGGTGATTTTGTAATTTTTTTAAAAAAAATCATTAGTGTCCGGTATAAACTATTTAACCTTAGCATAATCTTTATTTCTAACGGGTTATAAGGTATCTTTCAAATAT
>JBNKGY010000273.1:0-5307 GCA_050290065.1 Marinilabiliaceae bacterium | reverse complement strand
TGCGTACTGTGGGAGAGTAGGTCGCCGCCGACTTTTAAAAAAGAGCAATTGGATTCAGTTCCGGTTGCTCTTTTTTTGTTTGTAATATCCCGAAAAAACATTCGTTTTATTATAGATTATGAGAAATATCAGTTATTTTCGCGCAGCATATTTAATACGTTGAGAATTTTAAAGAAAAGTAATGACTGATAAGAGAATAGAGAATATAAATGTGGATGCTGAACAAGCAATAATCACCCCAAATGAGTTAAAAGACCTTTTCCCCTTAAATGAAAATATTATAAAAACAATTTCTGAAGGTCAGAATACAATTAAAAATATTTTAAAAGGTAAAGATAGTCGAATTCTTGTTGTTGTAGGTCCATGTTCAATTCATGATATTTCTTCAGCAAAAGAATATGCGCAAAAATTAAAAAAACTTGCCGATGAAGTAAAAGATTCTCTTTATTTGGTAATGAGAGTTTACTTTGAGAAGCCCCGAACTACTGTAGGTTGGCAAGGACTAATAAACGATCCATATTTAAATAATTCATTTGAGTTAGAAGAAGGATTAAAGCAAGCCAGAGAATTACTTTCGTATATTGCAGAAATAGGTCTTCCTGTTGCTGGAGAGGCACTAGATATTGTAACACCTCAATATATTCAGGATTTAATTTCATGGACTGCCATTGGAGCTCGAACCACAGAATCACAAAGTCATCGTAAAATGGCAAGTGGTTTATCATCTGTTGTAGGGTTTAAAAATGGGACTGATGGGAATATCAAAATTGCTATCAATGCGTTAGAGTCAGTTGCATCTCCTCATAACTTTATTAGCATAGATCCGGATGGTCATGTGGCTGTTGTTCGTACTAAGGGGAATTTAAACACTCATATAATTCTAAGAGGAGGAACAGAACCTAATTATAGTGAATCATATGTGAAAGATTATGAACAGAAACTTGAAAAAGCAGGGTTGCCTGCTCGCATAATGATTGATTGTAGTCATGCAAATAGTCATAAAAAAGCTGTTAATCAAGAAAATGTGATCAAGGATGTTGAAAGTCAAATTCAAAAGGGCAATAAATCTATAATGGGGGTTATGATAGAGAGTAATCTATTGTTTGGTAAGCAAAGTATTCCTTCTGATTTGAAAACCTTAAAGTATGGAGTTTCTGTTACAGATGAATGTATCGGTTGGGATCAAACTGAAAAACTACTTAAAGATTTTGCAGAAAATATTAGTGATAAAATTGAGTCAAGAAAAATCTATTAAACGAGATTTTATTTAATGTATTAAAATAAGGAGTAGAATGTGTATATTTTATCTTTAAACATATTGCATTCTACTCAAAAACATCATAATTGCCAGCAGCTTTATTAACTGATGATTTTTTATCTCGGTAAAATAGTTTTAATGTATTTTTTCTCCAGTTGGTTTTTGTCCTAAAATCTTTAAAAATTATCTTTTCCCATTCAAATCCAAACTTTTCATGAGTTTGGGGTCCAATATAGCAATATACAGCTTCAGTAACTTTTTTGTTTGTATTTTTCTTCTGATACTTAATATCGGTTGTATTGGCCAAAAGTCTTACTTTTTTTGTTTTGCAGTGTTTCATCAGTTGGTCAATAATCCTGTTGTATTCAGGTAGTTGTTTATCAGTGATAGCACTAGAATACTTCCCACCAATATTAAGTACAGGTCTTACTTGCAATGTGCTTATGTTATACTTTTCAAATACATTAAAAAAATCTGCTAACTCAGTGAGATTTTTATTGTTCACTGTATAGTTTATTCTTATTTCAGGAAGGTTGGAATTGGAAATGTTTTTAAAATGAGTAATTTTTTCTAAAGTAGAAATAAATCTGTCATACTTTGAATTAGTCATGAAATGTTCATATGTTGATTTTGTAACTCCATGACAAGAGATCGTTATTTCGTTTAGTTGTAAATCTACCATTTCTTTAATTTGTACATCAGTTAATAGTTGTCCATTTGTCACAAGACCAATATCTGGGACCTTATATTGTTTGGCAAGTTGAATTAATTGAGTAAAATTTCTATGTGTCGTAGGTTCAGCTCCACAGCCTATATAAACCTGAAAAGCTTTCGGAAATAATATTTTCGAAATGAATTTAAAATCATTAAATGGTATAATTCCTTTTGTTTTTTTGCGATACTCCATAGAACTGAAATAGCACATTCTACAAAAAAGATTACAGTTAAGTGAAGGGTCAATTCTTATTGACAAATGTCTTTTACCCATAAGGTGTAAAAAATATACGCCTAGAAGTTTTATAGTTGGGCTTTGTATTTTCTTACTAAGACTTAATAATGTGTAAAAATTCATATTGGAATATGTTCTGACAAATTTCAATTTCTTATATGATAACAATTACTTATAATACTGGTTCATTGTCCTCAATATTATATATTATTGCGTTGTAAAAGTATTATCTTTTCTGGTTTTATGCAGTCCGTTATTTATAAACCTATACTAGATCTGATTTTTAGAATTCAGATTGCCTTTAAAAGTAGCATGCTGCTTTTAAACATCAGGTTAAAATAGTTTTAATCTCAAAAAATGTATGAAACAGCGGTTCTTTGATAAGAAAAAATAAATATGTCCAACCTCTATTGTCAATGATATTATGAACTGTTATATTTGCATACTTTTTAAAAACTAGGTGAAATACAGAAAAATGAGTTCTAAATTCAAAGTATACAAAGGATTAGATTTATCCCAAATAAATAAAGAAGTATTAAAAGAATGGGAGGCTAATCAAACATTTGAAAAGAGTATCAGTACCCGCAAAGGTAATCCCACTTTTGTGTTTTATGAAGGGCCTCCATCAGCGAATGGCCTTCCTGGTATTCATCATGTTATTTCACGTTCACTCAAAGATATTGTTTGTAGGTATAAAACTCAAAAAGGATTTGAAGTTAAGCGTAAGGCTGGATGGGATACTCACGGACTCCCTGTTGAATTAGGGGTAGAGAAAGCTTTGGGTATTACAAAAGAGGATATAGGAAAAAAAATATCAGTAGCAGAATATAATGCATCTTGTCGTAAAGATGTGATGAAATATACTGATAAATGGGAAGATCTAACCCATCAAATGGGTTATTGGGTGGATATGGATGATCCTTATATTACTTACGATAATAAGTATATAGAAACGCTTTGGTATCTTTTAAAAGAGATATATAATAAAGGATATTTATATAAAGGATTTACAATTCAACCCTATTCGCCTGCTGCAGGGACAGGTTTAAGTACACATGAACTGAATCAGCCGGGTTGTTACAAAGATGTAAAAGATACAACATGTACCGCTCAGTTTAAAGTGGTGAAGAATGATAAGTCTGAGTTTTTATATAACAATGTTAATGAAGACTTGTTCTTTTTAGCATGGACGACTACACCATGGACTTTACCGTCAAACACAGCTTTGGCAGTGGGGCCCAATGTAATATATCAAAAGGTTAAAACATTTAATCCTTATACATGCGAACCGGTAACTGTGATTTTGGCTAAAAATTTAGTATCTGCTTATTTTAATCCCAAAAATGCCGATTTATCATTTGAAGATTATAAACCAGGAGATAAAAAAATACCATTTGAAGTACTTGAGGAATACTCTGGTAACGATTTGGAAGGTGTAAGCTATGAACAATTAATTCCCTGGATTAAACCTGATGGTGATGCATTCAGAGTGATTTTAGGTGATTATGTTACCACCGAAGATGGTACTGGAATTGTGCATATCGCGCCAACTTTTGGTGCGGATGATGATCGTGTGGCAAAAGTTGCAGGCATAGCACCACTTATTTTAATCGATAAGGATGGAAAGCAAAATCCAATGGTTGATAGGACTGGTAAGTATTTTCTAATTAAAGACTTAGATAAATCCTTTGTTAAGGATTTTGTGAATATAGATACTTATGCAGAATATGCAGGTCGTTATGTGAAGAATGAATATGATGATAACCTTACAGATAAAGATGCCACATTGGATGTGGATATTTCTGTAATGTTAAAGCAAGAAAATAAAGCATTCAAAGTTGAGAAGCATACACATAATTACCCGCATTGCTGGCGTACAGATAAACCAGTATTGTATTATCCTTTAGATTCCTGGTTTATTAAAACGACAGCAGTAAAGGATAGAATGATGGAATTGAATAATACCATCAACTGGAAGCCTGAATCCACAGGAACAGGTAGATTTGGAAAGTGGTTAGAAAATCTTGTAGACTGGAATCTATCACGTTCACGTTATTGGGGGACTCCACTTCCTATCTGGAGAACCGAAGATGGAAAAGAGGAGAAATGTATTGGATCAGCAGAGGAGCTTGTTATTGAAATAGACAAAGCTATCAATGCTGGAGTTATGGAGAAAAGTCCGTTTGGTGATTTTAATGCTGGAGACTATTCTAAAGAAAACTATGATAAGGTGGATCTTCATCGTCCGTATGTGGATGATATTATATTGGTGAGTGAGAATGGAGAAAAAATGTTTCGGGAAACTGATTTGATTGATGTGTGGTTTGATTCAGGAGCCATGCCATATGCTCAAATGCACTATCCTTTCGAAACAGAAAGTGATGATGGTTCCTCACTCGTGTTTCCGGCAGACTTTATTGCAGAAGGGGTGGATCAAACAAGAGGTTGGTTCTTTACCTTACATGCTTTAGGCACCATGTTATTTGACTCCGTAGCCTTCAAAAATATCATTTCCAATGGATTGGTATTAGATAAGAATGGAAATAAAATGTCGAAGCGTTTAGGTAATGCAGTAGATCCATTTGAAACTATCGAAAAGTATGGTTCAGATCCATTGAGATGGTATATGATTACCAATGCTCAGCCTTGGGATAACTTAAAGTTTGATCAAATTGGAATTGATGAAGTTCGTAGAAAATTCTTTGGAACCTTATATAATACCTATTCATTTTTTGCGTTATATGCCAATGTTGATGGATTTACCGGACAGGAAGAAGAAATACCAGTAACAGAGCGACCTGAAATTGATCGATGGATTATTTCACTACTGAATTCTCTAATTCTGGAAGTTTCTAATAGTTTCGAGGCATATGAACCAACTAAGGCCGGGAGAACTATTCAGAATTTTGTGACGGAAAACCTTAGTAATTGGTATGTAAGATTGAATCGTAAAAGATTTTGGGGTGGGGAGTATTCTAAAGATAAAATTGCTGCTTATCAAACTTTAATGGCTTGTCGTCGTCTTCTAAATGGGAAGATCATTTTAAATTTCGTCCACACATGGATGCACGGTTAGCTGCATGCCCAGGTGCATCGCATG
>JBNKGY010000272.1:0-5311 GCA_050290065.1 Marinilabiliaceae bacterium | reverse complement strand
TCAAAATCCAAATCCTCATATACGCTAGTATACTGCGGTTTGAATTTTTCACATGCCTTGTATTTAAATTTTATAGTCCAAACACCTGACTTTATGGACAGGCACTAAATATCAAGAAGCTTGGAAACTCTTGATTGTTTTGTTCAATGTTATTAACTTATATATAACTATATCCGGGTGATAAAAAATTGGTATTACATAGGATAATGAACCTGATAATTTGAAAATTAAGTAATGATGGAATTTCGTGTAAGAAGAGCTGCAATTATTTTCTATAAATTAAGTGAAGATGGAAAATAATGTAGTTTTTGTTACAGGTGTGTCTGGCTTTCTGGGAACCAATTTGGTAAATAGCCTTATCGAAGAAGGGTTTAAGGTGAAAGCCTTGTTGCGAAATGTATTCTCCTACAAAGGAGTAAGGCATTCAAATCTTGAATTAATTCAGGGGCAATTATCAGACAACCTGGTGCCATATCTTAAAACAACACATGTATTTATTCATGTGGCTGCGGAAACGAATCAAAGCCTGCTTAACTATTCAGATTATAGAAAAATTAATGTTGAAGCCACTCAATATTTGTTACAAAGTTGCATTAATTGTGGAGTTAAAAGATTTATTTATATAAGCAGCGCTAATACTTTAGGTTACGGTTCAATAATTGATCCGGGCAATGAGAAAAAGCAGATGAGGATGCCATTTGTAAAATCTTTTTATGCTCAAAGTAAGTTAGATGCTGAGGAGTATCTTTTATCGCAAACTGATAAAATAGATGTTGTAATCTTGAATCCAACATTTATGATTGGGGCCTATGACAGTAAACCTGGTTCCGGAAAGATCATATTAATGGCATTAAAGAAGAAAATAGTTTTATATCCTCCCGGGGGTAAAAATTTTGTTGATGTAAAAGATGTGGCTCAAGGAATAATTCATAGCATTGAAAATGGAAGAAGTGGTGAAAAATATATTTTAGCTAATGAAAATCTTTCTTATGCAGAATTTTTTAATAAACTGAATGTAATTTCTACTCAAAAAACAATCATGATAAAAGTACCTCAATGGTTGTTAATCACTATTGGTTTATTGGGTGATCTATTAAGAAAGATGAAAATTGAAACCAGCTTTAATTCGGTAAATTTGCAAATGCTATGTATCAATAATTTTTTTTCAAATGAAAAATCAAAGCGTGAGCTTAAACTAAATTACCGAAAAATTGAAAATGCAATTAGTGATGCAATAGACTATTATAAAAATAATAGCCTATGATTATGCGTTATAAGAAGTCTGTAATAAGCGAAAGTTAAAGTAAAGATTGTTCATTACTATAGTTCCTCTAATTGATTTTCCAGCTCCTTTATTTCTTGATTTATAGAATTTTTGTTTTCATATTTATTTAAACGATGTGCTTCAGAAATAAAGTGTTCTGCTTTTTGAATGTTACCCAAACTTATATTGATGCGTGCAGCACACACGGCTGAATATGGAGCGAAATACCGAATTGAATTATCGATGTTTTTAATGGCTTCAGTAAAATTGATTTCAGCCAAATTATATTGTTGAAGCATCTGGTAACACCTTCCTTTTCTATAGTAAAACTCAGTTTGATTACCTAGGTTTTTCAGAATATCTGGTTTTAATTCAGAAAGTTTATCTAAACATTGTTGAAAATCTCCCATGTCAAATAAAAGTCTGGATTTTAAAAGAATAGTGTCTGGCAACTCACCTAATGTGCTTTCGAAATGTGCTTGTTTATCTTCCCATGTGGGAAATGATTTAAGCGTTTGAACTGTTTTGTTGTATTGTTTATATGATTCAAGGTCGTTTTGCAAAAAATAATACCAGGATAAATAGCGATATGCATCAGCAACAAACTGTTTCGATTGATTTCTATTCAGGAATTCTTTTAATATATCGGGTGCACTATAATCATTGATCAGTGTAAAATATTTGCCTTTTAAATAAAGTAGCGGCATGAAATTAATATTTCCATCTGCATGTAACCATTCATTACACAATCGGGGTTCTTTTATTTTGAATGCACATCTGATTATCACGGATCTAATTATTTCCGGGTGTTCGTTATGTAGTTCCGAAAGTATTAATTGACGAGTATTATCATCATTTTTATCAAACTTAAGTTGAGCAAAACCAAGATATAATAATGCTTCTTGCTTTTGACCTTTGTTTAACGAGGGGTTATTGTAATATTGGTGCAGTGTTTTAAGTCCAGTTTTATTGTCTCCTGAAAGTCCAAACCATCCGGCTAGTTGAGTGTAACTATTTGGAATTTTAGAGATTAATAAGTTAAATATTCCCTTGAGTTTTAAATTCTCTTTTAATTTTGGGTACTCATCTTCACTATCTTCCCAATAGTTATGTGCTTTTGAAAAAGCAGTGATGGCGCTAATATAATTGTTGTTCCGAAACTCAATAATGCCTTTTTGTAAATATATTTCAGATAGATAAGCCAGGCTATGTTTATCGTAATTAATTGATTCTTCTATTTTATCAGCTATAGCATCAAAACTGTTTGTATAGTGTTCATAATTGTCGTTTCCAGTTGCTTGTGTAATAAAAAGAAGATAATGCTGTAGGTATGCTTTTAAAGGTTTGTTTTTTGTTTGCTGAATGCACGAGTCTGCTTTTTGGTAATCTTGATTAATTAAGTGTTGTAAGCACAAATCAAGGCTTTGCGCTCTGGCAACTGATAAGTGCATTAAAAGGGTGATAATACACAAAGCTATTTTTTTCAATTTAATTTTCACATGTATTTTATTTAGCACGGTCATCATTTCTTTAAGTTTCATTATGACTTAAAGGGAAGGTTGATTGAATCTCTACCCAAATTAAAATAATAAAAAAGGCTGCATCTTTTAGAGGCAGCCTTTGATATATTAAGAATTTGAATTTCTATTTATTCTGCAGCAGGTTGATCAATCTCATTGTCAACAAGTATACGTCCGCAATATTCACAAACGATAACTTTTTTATGAGATTTAATATCTAACTGTCTCTGTGGTGGAATTTTGTTAAAACATCCACCACAAGCATCACGCTCCACTGTAACAACAGCTAATCCATTGATAGCATTTGACCTTATTCTTTTAAATGCGGTTAAAAGACGCTCGTCGATGGTGCTTTCGATTTGTTCGATTTTTGTTACCATCTTTTCTTCATCAACCTGAGTTTCACTTACGATATCGGTAAGCTCTTTCTTTTTAGCATCTAAGTCAGCTTTTCTATCTTCTAATAGTTGTTTTGAAGAGTCGATCACTTCTTGCTTATTGCTTAACTCAATAGCAAATTCTTTAATTCTCTTTTCACACAACTCCATTTCTAACTTCTGAAATTCAATTTCTTTAGAAAGAGAATCAAATTCGCGGTTGTTGCGAACGTTCATCTGTTGTGCTTCATATTTTTTTATTAAAACACCTGATTCTTTAATCTCGTTCTTTTTTGCACTGACAGAATCGTTTAATGCTTTAATTTCAGTTTCGTAATTGGAAATACGTGTCTCTAAACCTTCAATTTCGTCTTCCAAATCCTGCACTTCAAGTGGTAACTCACCTCTAAGTGTTCTGATTTTATCTACTTCAGTTGCCACTTTTTGTAAGTCGTATAATGCCTTTAACTTTTCTTCAACGGGCATCTCAGCTTTTTGATTTGTTTTTGCCATTCTGCTACAAATATTTAATAGGATTTGTATTTACTTTCGATAAACGAATCGCAAAATTAGGTATTTTTTTTGTAAGTATCTCAAAAAAAACTTCTTTAGTAAATTGTTCGCTTTCAAAATGACCAATATCTGCGATTATAATTTCATTTTCAGCATCAAAAAACTGATGATATTTAAAGTCTCCACTTATAAATATATCAGCTTGTGCTGCTTTTGCTTTAATTAATAAAAAGCTCCCTGCTCCACCACATACAGCTACTTTTTTTATGGCTTTGTTTTTTAATGGCGTATATTTTATGGTGCCGCAATTGAATGTTTCTTTTATTCGGTGAAGAAAAGCCATTTCATCTTCCGGATCTTTTAGTTCTCCCACCATGCCGGATCCTGTTGAATCCCAACTATTCTCTAAGGGGTATATGTCGTAAGCAACTTCTTCGTATGGATGTGCTTTTAATAAAGCGGAAATTATTTTTCCTTTTAAATAGGATGGAAATATGGTTTCAACCCTGATTTCATTCTCAGTATGTAGCTCGCCTGATTGACCAACAAAAGGATTGGTATCTTTATTTCCCCTGAATGTACCTTCTCCGTTTATATTAAAACTACATGAGTCATAGTTGCCTATTTGCCCGGCCCCTGCATTAAATATTGCAGTGCGAACCTCGAGAGTTTGTTTTGTGGGTACAAAAGTAACCAGCTTAAGAAGGTCTCCTTTCTTGGGAGATAGAATCTTACAATCGGTTAATCCGATTTTTTCGCATATTATGCCGTTTACACCATTTAAAACACTATCAGCATTGGTGTGGCATGCATATATCCCAATGTCGTTCTTAATCGCTTTTATGGTGCATCGCTCAACGTAATTGGTCCCGTTGAGTCGTTTAATGCCTCCCATAATAATGGGGTGATGTGCAATAATTAGATTATAGCCTAACGATATGGCCTCATCAATAACTTCTTCTGTAACATCAAGAGTAATGAGTATGCCTTTTACTTCATCATTTTTTTGACCAATTATAAGACCTGCATTATCGTAACTTTCTTGTAAAGATGGTGGAGCAAACTCTTCCAGTATTTGTACTACTTGTTGTATTCTCATTAAAATAAAGTGTATGGTAATTTTTATGCTTTCAATTTAGTTATGGTAAGGAACTATTTTTATAGGTTTTCTTTCATATCAAGCAATATCGACTTAATATCTTTGAGTTTTGATACTACTTCAAAATTGTTTATCGTATCTTCTCTGTTTTCTTCCATCTTTTTTTGAGCTCCTTTTAATGTCATGCCTTTTTCTTTAACCAAATGAAAAATCAGGTGAAAATTTTCAACATCAGCAGGAGTAAAAAGGCGATTCCCTTTTTTATTTTTATTAGGTTTGATGATGTCGAACTCTTTTTCCCAAAATCGAATTAATGAGGTATTTACGTTAAACATATCAGCTACTTCACCAATGGTATAATATAATTTTTCAATTTTTGGTTCTTTGTAAGGCATAGTAATTAATTTTTGAGTATACAATATTAGCTTATTTGTTTTAAAAGTCAATAAATAGTGTCAGCAAGAAAACTCCATTTTTTTCGTTACTCTTGCTCTCAAAATGATCATTTACGTCAGTAAACTCACATTTTTCGAGCTTC
>JBNKGY010000271.1:0-5361 GCA_050290065.1 Marinilabiliaceae bacterium | reverse complement strand
GTCTTTTTTTATTGACACTAGTGCATACCTTTCCCATTACACCCATAAAGGTGTTTATTAAATAATACACTACCAAAGAGGATGGGTAAGTATGGATTAACCATACATCCAGAAAAGAGCAAGGTAATCAGATTTTCACCCTAAGGAAAATCAAAACCGTCAACCTTCGATTTTCTAGGATTTACACATTATTGGGCCAAGAGCTAAAGGAAAAATGGTAAAACACGCCAGAAGAAAATGCAGGCGATTGTTCAGAACCTAAAAGATACCTGCAAGATACACAAACACGAAAAGTTAAAGGAGCAAGTTAAACGGCTCAAATCAAAACTAAGGGGTTTGTATCTATACTTTTGCTTCAGAGGCAATTTTTTAAGTATAAACCGCATGTGTCAAATTGCGATTTATGCCTGGTTTATGTGGCTTAACCGAAGAAGTCAGTGCTACAGCTACACATGGAAAGGGTATTGGGAATTTATTAGAGTATTTTAAACTCCCCAAACCCAAGATAATCCACTATAATGTTTAAATTTATGGACCAGATATTAAAACATATTAACTGAGGAGCCGGATACGGGAAATGAGAGACGAAATCACGAGTTCCATAAAAAAGAATACTTATTATGAGTAATTCGGTACATCCGCCATTCTATCCCGATTAGGCACAAGCGGATTTCAGACCATACAACATGAAAATTAAACCGATAAAATGACAAAATAAGATGATAGCCAGCCCACAAAGCAAGAGTGTTCCAGCCCGTTCCACATCCATCCCGTCGATTCCACACACTTGCTTTTTTGCCTCCACTCAACAGCATACCGATATGATTTTGTACATTTAACATTAAAAAAATAGATATGAGTAGTAAGATTGGTATAAACACTGTAAAAACAAGCCAGATTAGGAATACACTTTTAGCTTCCTTAATTACCATTTTGATACTATCTGGATGTTCCAATAGAAAGGGATCTCAACTTTCACCAAAATACGAAGCTTATTTATTTGCCTATTTCGAAGGTTCGGCAGGTAGTCTCAAACATCAGGAACAATTAAGGTTTGCAGTTAGTGCTGATGCTATAAACTGGAAAGCATTAAACAATAACGAGCCGATTTTGAATTCGGATAGCATTTCGCAAAGTGGAGGAATACGAGACCCTCATATATTACGAGGAGAAGACCACAAAACATTTTTTATCGTAGCAACTGATATGTCAAGTGCCTCCAATGGATGGGCAGAGAATCCAGGCATCGTTTTGCTCAAATCAGAAGATTTAATCAACTGGCAACACGGAACTGTTAATCTGGCAAAAGATTATCCTGAAAAATTTGCTAATGCTTTTTGGGTATGGGCTCCACAAACTATTTATGACCCAATTGCAAAAAAATATTTGGTTTATTTTACAGTTAAATTTCGTGATGATGATAAATTAGATTTTTACTGTGCTTATGCCAATAACGATTTTGATGGATTTGAAAATGAACCTCAATTTATGTTCAGAGCTAAATATGGTGCAATCGATGGTGATATTATTTATAAAGATAGCATATACCACCTTTTTTTTAAAGGTAATACCAAGGATGAAAAAGGAGTTGAGTTTGAGAATGGCATAAAACAGGCAGTTTCTAAAAGTTTACAAGGCCCTTGGGAAGAAAAATTTGAGTTTTTAGATGCCTACAAAAATGAACGTACAGGAGTTGAGGGTTCGAGCATTTTTAAATTAAACAACTCTGATACTTATATCCTGATGTACGATTTATATTCAAGTGGTCGATATGAGTTTCAGCGTAGCACAGATTTGTATAACTTCTCTGAACAACCTGAATCATTCACCAAAGATTTTCATCCCCGACATGGTTCTGTGATTAGTATTACCCGTAAGGAAGCAGTACGATTAAATAAAAAATGGGGCGGTGTACCAAACACATTACTTGAATAACAAAAATATGGATTAATCGTGAATTTATTCTACAAAACATTAATAGTAACATTAGTTTGCTTTTCGACCTCAATTATTAAGGCACAAAATGAGTCTCCTTACAAATTCCAATCAAATGGCAATCCTATAATAACACACAAGTTTACGCCCGACCCAGCAGCATTAGTTATAGATGATACTCTTTGGCTGTTCACTGGCCATGACGAAGCAGAAAAAAACCAAAGGATGGTTTTAAAGGAATGGCTTGTTTTCTCAACAACAGACCTTAAAAACTGGACTGAATATCCCGTCCCATTAAAAATTACTGATTTTACTTGGGACAAAACAGGAAGGGCTTATGCTGCTCAGGCAATTGCGCGAAACAGAAAATTCTATTGGTATATCAGTACTGATGGTTCAGGTATTGGCGTGGCTGTTGCCAACAGACCACAAGGGCCCTATAAAGATGCAATTGGAAAACCATTGCTGACCACAGAAGATTGTTTTGCTTCAACTCACAAATGGGTTTGCATAGACCCAACCGTATTTATTGATGATGATGAACAAGCTTGGATTTTCTGGGGCAATGGCCAGTGCTATTATGCCAAACTAAAAGAAAATATGATTGAGATAGATGGTGAAATTAAACAAGTAAAATTCGAGGGATTTGAATTTACTGAAGCTCCTTGGATACATAAATATAAAGAAAAATATTACTTATCGTATGCTGAGGGATATCCTGAAAGAATTGCCTATGCTATGGCTGATAATATAGAAGGCCCTTACATTTATAAGGGAATTTTGAATGAACTTGCTGGAAATTCAGATACAAATCATCAATCCATTGTAGAATTTAGAGGTAAATGGTATTTTATCTATCATAATGGAGGACACCAACCTGATGGTTCCTCAAGCACTAGGTCTACTTGCATTGATAAATTGTATTATAACCGTGATAAATCTATTAAACGTGTGATTATGACTAAAGATGGTATTCAGGATATTACGAATTAGAGAATCTTTGATTTTAAAGAGATGAAAAACTTAGCTTTATCAAATCAATTTAATATTAAGATGCTTACCCTCACCGGCCCTTCGCTGCAAAGTAATTACTCACTAAATTATTTATTTTAAAGGAGTTCGTGAATGCTGCGCATTTGGCAAAACGTTCAAAACCAGCGCTTCAACCAAATTTTGCCAAAGTGCCTTTTCGCCCTTCCCGCTCCAACGCTGGATTGAAAGATAGTTCAAACTTGATAGTTAAACAGATTGAGAAGATAAACCGCCAGTGCCTAACAACATTACAGAGGTAGCTTATTGTATTCAAACCAGTGTGGATGCCAACACGACCTGCCCATAGATTACAAAGTAACCAATGAAAACGACAGTAAGGCGATGGGTATCATGCTGCAAAGAGGGAAGTCCATTTTACGGCATAACAACTTTGTAGCCCTGTATGATAAAGGGAACCATACGGGAAGTGAGTTTATGTATGATAGCCGACCGTTTAATTATTGATGTAATGGTTGCTATCCCGGGGCTCTCCGCCAGTTCACAAGCACCCAATCCCGCCTATAATACACAGCATTTTGTTTATAATGAAGCCAAGCATGTTTACACCTGTCTTGCGGGAGAACAACTTACCACCAATGGTACCTGGCATAAAGTCAAATACGGAAGTGCCTTCCAGCAATTCAGCACCCCAGCATATATAACCTGTAAGGTCCGTCAAGAGTGTACCACCTCAAAGGTAAATGGGCGGATTATCAGGTTTAGAAAAGAAAATCCTCTGGTAAAGGCCAACCGATCTCGGGTTGAGGCCCACCCCTCGATTTATAAACGTCGACAGGCCATAGTAGAACATCCCTATGGAACCCTCAAGCGCCAATGGGGATTGACCAAGAAAGGCAAAAAACAGGGCCAGTGCCGATGTAGGACTAATGCTTACAGCCTATAATCTGCGCTGTTTGCTCAATATAGTGGGAATAAAAGCTTTACTGGAGGTCTGGAAAGATAGTTTGCACATTTTCAGCTTTTTCAGGGGTGTTTTTAACCCAAATAAGCGAATAAAAAATAAATCTAAATTGCATATCCTGAAAATAAATCTCACTCCAAAGCCCTTAAAATCGAAGATAACAACCTATTTTTAAGGTTTAAAATGACGGCATAAAGGTTTTTAGACAGACTGCCGTTGGGTACAACAGAAAGAAACATCGCTATAACATGGATTACAGAAAGTATTATAAGGAGATTAAAGAGAAATTGATAGAGTTTTCAAAGGTTGTTTATTATGAACCTATGATAGAAGATGAAATTCTTGAGATGGAAAAGAAAATAGGTCAGTCAATAAAACCTTTGTATCGTGAGTATTTGTTGACTTTTGGAATAACACAAGATATTTTTGAAAAGTTGATAACTGATTTAGATTCATTTTTTGAAGATTTCGACTTTATTAAGAATTCGTTAAAGGGCTATCTCCCAATATTTTCTGAATTAGATTTAGAAGACACAATTTATCTTATTAATAACAAAGATTTACAGGACGATTTTGTCTACAAAGTTAAAATTGATAATAATGATAAAATTAGACAAATCAAGAAACTAAAACTATTTCAACAGATTATTGAAGAATCTATCTCAAAGTTGAAGAAATCTCATAAAAACAGATGTCTTAATAAAAACAAAGTGAATAATGCCGAGTTTAATATATCCGGTAAAGATTTTAATGATTTTATAGAAATATTTAAGGCCGAAGGACTTAAACAAAAAACAGATTGGCAACCTAAATATTATCCTGAGAATATATTTGGAGATGAAGTAGCTATATTTGAATTATTTGACAACGAAATAATTATTGAGAGAGATGATGACTATTCTCAATACAGATTTGAATTAGAGGAGCCGATTCTTACTAATAATGAAAAATCAATTATTAGAATAACGGAAGAATTATTAAAAGTTCAGAGAATTAAATTTGATAAAATTGAGTGTAAACTGATTGAGAATGAATAATCAGCAGCCCCAACAATAAGAATATAGTAAATCACTAGCTGCCCAACAGAATCCCAGCAGGCTTTCAAATTGATTAAATATACCTTAATGTAGGGTATGTTTTTTAATGGGCATTAAAAACCTTGTTTCGTTGTTGAACGGAACCGGGAGAAGCGCTCTCCCTCTATGGGGATTGATATGGAAATCCGATTGGCATTAACACCTGTTGGTATTAAAAAGCAAGGGGACAAGTCAGCATTTAGTTTAGTTAAGTCGTGAAATTTAAAGGTAAATCATCTTCAAATCACCAAAAGACAGTTGATCTGTCTTTTTTTATTGACACTAGTGCATACCATTCTCATTACACCCATAAAGGTGTTTATTAACCTGAGTTCGATTAAAATTAGCGAGCTCAAATTTCAGTAAATGATTGATTTACAATATGAATTTTTGAGA
>JBNKGY010000270.1:0-5399 GCA_050290065.1 Marinilabiliaceae bacterium | reverse complement strand
TATTTAGTAACCTGATTCATCAAATTTGTAATGTTAACGTACACTGTGTGAATTCAAAATTAAAATGAAGCTCATTTTATAGGCATGTTAGTTTTTGTCTATGATTTCTTTTACTTGGTTTGTAATTGTTAAACTTGTATGTGAAGGTAAATGTAACTATTGGAGTATCATATTTCTGGTAATAGTAGTCAATAAAATCTAGTCCAAAGTTCTTTGTCTCTCTATTATTGGTTGAAAAAACATCTCTAACCTGAACCACTCCGGTAAGTTTTCTATCAAAAAACTCCTTACGCAATGCCAGGTCAAGTGTATAAACAGGTTCGTAGTACCCTTGTGAAGTGACTCTTTTACTATAATATCGCCAATAAGCTTGAACCTGTGTAGATTTATTGATTTTATAAGTATTATTAAATAAATAATTCCATGTTATATTTTCAGCATTAAAATCCAGACTATCGGTACTTCCGGTAACTTTATAATTGTATAAACTACCGGTTAAATCAACTCTCCACCATTTTACCATATTATAACTAAAAGTAGCATCCATACCCATATAATAATCATTACCTACGTTCTCAGGAGAGCGTTGAATAGTATTTTTATCATAAACTCGCCGAACCCACTCCACCTTATCATGCGTTACCCGGTAATAGCTCTCCAAAGAAATAAGCGCTTCACTGAATTTCTTTAAATATTTCAACTCATACGAATCGATATATTCAGGCATTAAATCCGGATTACCCATTCTTATATTATAAGCATCCATCCAGGTGTAAAATGGCTCCAGATAATAACTTCTTAACCTGTCAATCCTACGAGAATAACTTACAACAATCTCTTGTTCTAAAGGCAAATGATAAGAAGCATGCACCGATGGAAAAATATCAAAGCGTTCCTGCTTAAACTTTGTTTCTCCGTTAGGAATTGCAGAGACACTATTCTCAAAATCTATTTGCCGGTTCACAAATTCTCCACGAAGTCCAATCTGAAAATTGATTTTATTGCATTCATTTCCATAGATGGCATAAACACTGTAGATATCCTGAATATAAGTGGTTAAATTATTATATAAAGTGTTGTTCATATAAAAACCATCGCCATTATCGTCAGTTAGAAATGCTGTTTCATCTTCACTTCGTGTGAATAAGCCCTGGTAACCTGCTTCAAATACCCCTTTACCCTTATTCAGGGAATAATCTATATTGCTTTGCCAGGTTCTTGAAGGACCTTTTTCAACATTCTCTTTTCCCTCCGTTTTAATATTATTTGCATCAAACAGTAAACTCCTACTATATTCATTACCATCTCCATAACGAAAAACCAAAGTAGCTTTTAAATCATGATGATGAGGAATAAAGCTATGCAAAAACACCATATTTGCAGAGTACCTATCTCCTCCACGGTATCCTTTTTCATAACTTCTGTAATGTAACTTATCAGGTTCGTAATTACTATTTTCTGAATAATTCAGGTCTAATATATGAAACCTGTTACGATTTCCATAATTCATATCTAGATTAATGATGTTGAGACTATCAAAGGTATAATCCAGTCCTCCCCTAATATTCATTCTATCAAAACGAGTCACAATACCTCCCTGATGTCCAATATAATAAGCAAGATCATTTACCGTTGAATACCTAAATCCGTTTCGTTCTCCAGAGTAATTTCTATAATTATAATCTGCAGCCACAAAATACCCAAGCCTATCGCTTTTAAAGTTGACTAACACATCACCGCCAACAGCATTGGTACCTGCATTTAAGTTTATAATACCATTGCCCCCTTCAAGTTTTCCTTTTTTTGTAATGATATTGATAATACCTGAAGTACCTTCGGGATTATATTTGGCAGATGGATTGGTTATAATTTCGATATTATCAATGCTGGATGCAGGAATCTGCTCCAGTGCATCGGCAGGTTCAAGAACAGATGGTATTCCATTAATAATCACTTTAAAACCAGCACTGCCTCTTAGTAATACACCACCTTCAACATTAACCGTGACAGATGGTACATTACGTAATACATCTACTGCTGATCCGGATGCAGAAACAAATTGTTTACTCACATTCACCACTTTCTTATCCAGCTTAAATTCAACATTGAGCCTTTCTTCATTAACCTCAATCTCTTGAATAGCTTTGTTTAATTCGTTTAAATAAATAACTCCTAAATTTACCTTAATATGGTTATTAGTTATCTGAATCTCATCCACCCTATAAGTATCATAACCAATAAAACTTAAATCCATATAATACACACCGGGAGACAAACCTGTTACTGTAAATTCCCCCTCAGCATTAGTTATGGTACCAGTAATCAGTTCTTTGTTTAAAGTATTATACACAGCTATAGTAACATATTCAACCCCCTTATTAGTATTTTTATTAAGGACCCGCCCATGAATACTTGTTGAACCGATGAATTCTTTATTCTTACTCCATAAAATACCTGTTGAGAAACAAAAGATAAGCAATAGTAATCCACTCTTAATCCATAAATTATAGGTATGAAGTTTTATCAGGGAGAGAAAATAATTGGATAATTCACATACAGGCAGGAGATTCCGTAAATTAAGGCCTAACACCTTATTTTGTCTGGAAGGATTTATCAGTTTTGTTTCTAAACCCACATCATAAACTACTGTATCAATCTCACTTTCTGTAAGTTCATTGACACCAAGCAATCTATTTCTATTATTAGGGTTTATAGAATCAGGTTTCATAGAGGGGTAAAAATATAATAATTTTCATTAACTTAATAAGGTACATTGATATATTTTAAACCTATCATAAATATATACAATACCTATATTTCCCTCATTGAAACCATAAAAGGCATATTTAATTATTCTTTTTTAACCTTAATTCAGGTTAAAATTTTTAGCATTTAACTCATTAAATATGTTTTTTTTAAGCATTCGGCAGGACAATGCTTCAAATTATAATATAAACCTGATATACAAGACAATACTTACATGACCATCAAGTTATTTTCAATAACCATTTGAATGATATAACTTTTCAAATACTTCTTCCAGTGAGTTCATTGGAAGATGACATGTGTTGTTTTGACAAAGATGTAAAAGAAAATCCTCACTATCTTTATTTTCCGATATAGGTAATGAATCTGACCCGGAAGCTAAAAATACAAAGGGATGAAAATTAGCTAAAAAGTTTTTCTGAGCACTCTGATCATCTTTTCCTGCTATCACCAACTCAAAATTCTGATAAATAAAGAATAATTTTAATCTTTGCCAATTGGCATAATACTTACCATGTTCGTCAATGCGACCACTCAAATTTTTGAGCATCTGAAAAGCTGTATGATACGCCTCTTTATTTAAATAATACTTACTCAATCTATACAGGTTAAAAGCCATCACTGAATTTGAGGCTGGAATAACGTTATCCGAAATCTCTGTTTTTCGTACTAATAATGGATCATCCTCCGCAGATGTATAATAAAACAATTGGTTATCGTCATTAAAAAAGTAAGCTGATACATACTCACATAAACCATTGGCCAAATCAATCCATTGCTGATCAAAGGTCGCCTGATACAAGTCTATCCAGGCATCAATTAACAAAGCATAATCATCTAAAAAGCCATTGATGACACCTTTTTCTCCTTTCAAACTACGCCACAATCCTCCACCTTTTCGCAAAGCCTTACCCTTAATATATTCTGAAGCAGCAATAGCATCATTCAGGTAATTTTCATCACCCAAAGCCATATAAGCCTGCACTAGTCCTTTAATCATGATGGCATTCCATGAAGTCAGGATTTTGTTATCAAGTAATGGTCTTTCTCTATTTGAGCGGACTTTTAATAAGATGGTTTTACATCGGGTAATTATTTCTTGTAATTTGGTCTCGTTGAAACCAATCTCTGTTGCAAATGCGGCAATGGATTCGGTTTGGAAAAGTACATTTTTACCAAATTCCCAGTTCCCTGCCTCATTAATATTGTAAAAATCACAAAACACCTGAGCATCAGCTCCCAACAGATCAAACAGCTCATCTTTCCTCCACACATAAAATTTACCCTCTTCACCCTCACTGTCAGCATCTAACGATGAAAAATAGCCACCATTAACTGATTTTAATTCCCTGTTAACAAAAGCTATTGTTTCCTCAACAACACTTTTATATAAAGGATCTTTGGACATTTTATAAGCTTTTGAATATATCTCAATCAATTGTCCCTGATCATATAGCATTTTTTCAAAGTGAGGTACCTTCCAATACCTATCCACAGAATACCTTGAAAATCCGCCTCCTAAGTGATCATAAATACCTCCCCGGGCCATTCTTTTCAACGAAATATTGATGTATTCCCGTATGCCGCTATTATCGTTTTTATATAGGTAAGAGAGTAAAAAATTAAATTCCACAGGCATAGGAAACTTAGGAGCACCTAAATTACCTCCCCATTCATAATCAAAATTACCCTTCCACGATTCTACTGTTTTATTCATCATCTCATTGGTGAACAATGCAGAATCTTTCACCAGTCCTACAAAATCCATTCGCTCAATGCCTGCTTTTATCTGTAAGGCTAAATCTTCCAGTTTGTGCGGTTCCTGTTCAAAAATATGCTGTATTTCATTGAGTAGGTTCATCCATTGCCTTTTTTGAAAGTAGGTACCTGCAAAAACAGGCCTCCCATTTGGTAAAGCAATGATATTTAATGGCCATCCTCCTTTTCCGGTGGTAAGATGTGCCACATCCATAAAAACATTATCCAAATCCGGCCTTTCCTCTCTATCTATTTTTATGGAAACAAAGGAGCTATTCATCAGAGTAGCCACTTCATTGTTGCTAAAACTTTCCTGCTCCATCACATGACACCAATGACATGCGGCATATCCTATTGATATAACCAAAAGCTTATTTTCTTTTTTTGCTTTATCAAGAGCTTCATTACTCCATGGATACCAATAAACCGGATTTTTAGAATGCATTAATAAATACGGACTAGTCTCTCCAATTAGTGCATTGGCTCGTGAAATCATATTTGAGTACAAATTATTTGTCTTTTAATTTAAAATTTAATGCAGCATTATCTGTAACCACATTTGCAAGTCCTATCTAAACAAAAAATAAGGACTTTTGTACTTGAAACACATTAAACCTCCATAAGGTTTAGTATTCATTAGTTTTTAATTTTTTGTACGGCATGTTTTTAACATGATAGGAAGGTTTTATGGCAATTTGCTGTGGACAGTAGGCAGTGTGCAGTTGACAGTAAGCAGTAGGCTGTAGGCAATACTATTTCCCCTGAAGTTTGACAGTTGCAAATTAAAACTTGAAAAATTTAATAACCTCAGTTCGATTAAAATTAAAGAGCTCAGATTTTATTAAATGATTGATATACAATATAAATTTTGAAGC
>JBNKGY010000269.1:0-5408 GCA_050290065.1 Marinilabiliaceae bacterium | reverse complement strand
GATACAGAGAGCTTTTGAATGCTAATGATTCAAAAGCTTTTTATTTAAAAAAATTAACAATTCATTGTAAAATCCATTGCAATTGAATTATATTTAATATTTTTATAAGATCAAATTTAATGGTAACAACATTACAGAACTAAATCTTTATATTTCTGTTATAATAAAGTAGTAAATCCTAGCAATTACGACTGAACATAGCCTCTTTCATGGTGATTTTCAGAATAAAATTTTAACAAAATGAGAAAAGCTTTTAATTTGTTTTCAAAATTTATTTTAACCTTTATCTTCATACTTTCCACTTTATTTTCTTGTCAATCAGATGGTAAGAAACAATCAAAAAGTGAAGAAGAGAAGATCGTTGAATCAGCAACTGAAGTTGATCAAAAAATGATGGAAGATTTTAATAAGTCTAAATTGATCTTCTACTCTTTACCATCACCTTTGGAGACAGCTATGTTAATAAAAAGATCCGGGGCTCGTTATGATGAAGAAATTTTGAACCCTATATCAAATGTAACTAATTACAACACTAATCTTAAAATGGCTCTAAATCTTGGTATTTATAGTGCTGATTTAAGTTATACCAGTCTTTTCGATCAAACACAAAGTTCTATTCAATATATGGCTTGTGCAAAAAAAATGGCTGAAGGATTAAGCATATTAGATGCTATTGATGAAAACACGATTAAAAAATTAGAAGATAACATGAATAACAGAGATGCTGTAATGGAAATTATCTCTGAAACATTTATGAATTCAAACTCCTATCTTAAGGAAAATGAAAGACCAGCTATATCTGTTATGGTATTAGTTGGAGGTTGGGTTGAAGGACTTTATTTAGCAACATCGTTAACAAATGGTGTTCTTGAAAATAATAAAAGACTTCTGGATAGAATTATCTATCAAAAACTTTCTTTAATTACTGTCATGAATCTTTTGGAATCTCATACTGACAATGAAGATATAGCTTACTTACAAGGAAAAATGGGTGAGTTGAAATCGATATTTGAACAAGTGAAAATTGTGAATACTTCTAAAGTTGAAGCTGAAACTGATGTTGAGAATAAAATAACCACAATAAAGGCAGATTCAGAGACTTATATATCCCAAGAAGTATTTGACATGTTGTTGAAGAAAGTAGCTGAAATCAGAAGTGAATTCATATCTTAAAATTGGTAAAAAATATAATGAAGCTTCGATTATTTATTAGATATACTTTTTTCACGCTATTAACGCTTCTTGCTTACTCATTTGTAAATCAGGCAAATGCACAGTGTTTGAGTTTCGCAAAAAACGTATGCAAGCCAAAATTGGAAAGTTTTGTACATGATGGTAATTATAACGCAACTATGCTTGGTTCCGGTGAAACTGCTGAACTTTTCAAAACCTTTTTTAAAGATCAAAAATACAGGATAGTTATTGGGAAGGTAGATAACTTACCCCCTATTCATTTCAGATTGGTTGACGAGGATAATAATATTTTATTTGACAATAAAGAACACAACTATATTGATGTTTGGGATTTTAGTGTAGAAACTACGCAAATGTTAGTTTTAAAGTTGAAAGTACTGGACAATTACGATGAAAATAATTCTACAAAAGGATGCATCTCAGTTTTATTCGGAATTGAAAAAGATAATAGTGATAAGAAGTAATATTGCAAATAATACCGACTTTTACATTACCAGATCTCTATCAATCACTACTAAAAATGCATTAAACCAACAATCTGAATTCCATTAAAATTTTAGAATTCAGATTATTATGTTGTAATCCAAATTTCAGGTATAAATCAGATTATTAAAATATACAAAGAGGCTATTCATACAATAATGATTAGCCTCTTTTTTTATTTGATATAGGATGTCAAATATTTAGCCGTGTATGACTTTTCTTCATGAATTAAATCTTCGGGTTTACCTTCAAATACAATATTACCACCTTCATCACCTCCTTCAGGTCCCAAATCTATAATCCAATCGGCCGATTTTATTACATCCATATTGTGTTCAATAACAACAAGAGAATGCCCCTTATCAATCAGTGCCTCAAAAGCCTTTAATAATTTTTTAATATCATTAAAATGCAATCCGGTGGTTGGCTCATCAAAGATAAATAAGGTCGGATCACTTTTGTCCTTGGCTAAAAAGGAAGCTAATTTAACACGTTGACTTTCTCCTCCAGATAGCGTACTGGATGATTGTCCCATTTTAACATACCCAAGGCCAACATCTGCCAACGGTTGCAGTTTGTTTACAATTCTTTTTTCCGTTGTTTTATCCACTTCACTAAAAAACTCAATCGCTTGTAAAATAGTCATCTCAAGTATATCATGTATACTCTTTTTTCTGTACTTTACATCTAATATGTCATTTTTAAATCGCTTACCCTGACAGCTTTCACAAGTCAGAACAATGTCAGCCATAAACTGCATTTCGATTTTAATAGTCCCTTCTCCCTGACACTCTTCACATCTACCTCCATCAATATTAAATGAGAAATGCGAGGCTTTATATCCATTTATTTTTGAGGCTTGCTGGTCGGCCATTAATTTTCTAATTTCATCATAAGCTTTAAGGTATGTAGCTGGATTTGACCTTGAAGATTTTCCAATTGGATTTTGATCGACAAATTCCACTTCCTTCACTTCCTCAATATTACCTTTTAACAAATCAAAGGAACCTGTTTTATCTGCATAACCACCTAAACGCTTTTTAAGCGAAGGGTATAAAATAGATTTGATTAATGTAGACTTCCCGGATCCACTTACTCCTGTAATCACATTAATTACATTTAAAGGAATCTTTACATTAATTCCCTTTAAATTATTTTCCCTGGCACCAATAACTTCCAAATAATTATTCCAACTTCTGCGGGAAGCTGGTAGCTCAATTTCTTTGTCTCCAAATAAATATTGGTATGTAAGACTTTTTTCAGCTTTAATTCCCCTCTCAAGTTTTCCTTCAAATACAACCTCTCCACCTAATCTTCCTGCACCAGGACCTATATCAATAATTTCATCAGCTGCACGCATGATATCTTCATCATGTTCAACAACAATAACTGTGTTACCCAATTGTTGAAGCTGCTTCAACACCTTAATAAGTAAATCTGTATCTCGTGAGTGCAAACCTATGCTAGGTTCATCTAATATATATAAAGACCCCACAAGCGTACTCCCCAATGAAGTAGCCAGGTTAATTCGTTGACTCTCTCCCCCCGATAAAGTTGAAGATAATCGATTTAATGTCAGATAACCAAGACCCACTTCAAATAAAAATCGTAAACGCGTATTAATTTCCTTTAATAATCGTTTTGAAACTTGTTCATCATGACCTGAAAGTTTTAATTCGCTAAAGAACTTCATCAGTTCAGAAACCGGCATTAATACTAAATCAGATATACTTTTATCTCCAATTTTTACCCATCCAGCCTCTTTTTTCAACCTAGTACCTCTACATTCCGGACAAATTGTTTTTCCGCGATACCGTGAAAGCAGTACTCTATATTGAATTTTATATTGTTGTTCTTCAACGTGTTTAAAAAATGTATCAATACCATGAAAATACTTATTGCCTTTCCAAAGTATTTGTCTTTGTTCATCAGTCAATTCGTAGTATGGTCGATGCACAGGGAAATCAAAATAATGAGCAGATGATATTAATTGTTTCTTAAACTCACCCATTTTTTCACCTTTCCAACACGCTACAGCATCTTCAAAAACAGACAAAGACTTATTTGGAATTACCAGGTCCTCATCTATACCTATCACATTTCCAAAACCTTCACACTTAGGACATGCTCCAATCGGATTATTAAAAGTAAACAAGTGCTCATTAGGTTCTTCGAATTGAATACCATCCAACTCAAAACGATTTGAAAAGTGATGTGTATCTACTCCTTTTTTTTCAAAAATCTTAACAATACACTCACCTTTACCTTCAAAAAAGGCTGTTTCAATTGAATCTGCTAATCTTGATAAATTATCTTCGTCTTTTGAAGCAGTAGCTCTATCAATAACTAAATTATAGTTTTTGCAACTTATATCGGCATCTTTGTCGGCAAGAATATCTTCAATTTTATAGAAATTATTATCGTCTTCAATCCTAACAAATCCTTGTTTTAATAGTACTTCCAAATGCTGTCTACAAGTCCTTCCTTCCGGCAAATAAATTTCAGATAAAATAACTAAGCGAATATTGTCATCATGTTGAGTAATATGGTTGACTACATCAGAAACATAATGTCTTTTTACTACATTACCTGATACAGGAGAAATGGTTTTACCTGCTCGGGCAAATAATAACTTTAAATAATCATATATCTCCGTAGAAGTACCTACCGTTGAGCGTGGATTTCGTGTATTAACTTTTTGCTCAATCGCTATTGCGGGAGGGATACCTTTAATAAAATCAACTTCCGGTTTATCAATACGCCCCAAAAACTGACGTGCATAGGAACTCAAGCTTTCAACATACCTTCTTTGACCTTCTGCATATAATGTATCAAAAGCCAATGAGGACTTTCCTGAACCAGAAACACCTGTAATTACAATAAATTTATTTCTCGGAAGGTTAAGGTCAATGCCTTTTAAGTTGTGAACTCTGGCTCCCTTTATTTGAATATTTTTTGTTGAAAAATCTGACATACAGCAGTTTTATTTGAGCTTACAAAGATATTGATTTAAGACAATAAAAAACCTTGAATCTATACTAAATTTCAGATAGATTCAAGGTTATATTATAAATCAAAGAAAGCAATAAAATTAACCGTTCTTTAAATTAATAATTCTTTAATATTTCCATTTATTAGCTATTGCAACTAAGGAGAGCATAATAGGAACTTCAACCAAAACTCCAACTACAGTAACCAGAGCAGCAGGTGATTGTAATCCAAATAATGCAATTGCAACTGCCACAGCTAATTCAAAAAAGTTACTAGCTCCAATCATTGAAGCAGGCGAACAAACCGCATGAGGCAACTTTAATTTCCTTCCTCCAAACCAAGCAATAAAAAATATGAAATAAGTCTGGATAATTAATGGAACAGCTACCAGTAATATTATAAGCGGGTTATTTGTAATAGTATTCCCCTGAAACGCAAACAATAAAACTAATGTTAATAATAAAGCTATTATTGAAACAGGTTTAAATTTAGGCAGAAAAACGTTTTCAAACCATTCCCTCCCATTCTTCCTGACTAAATACTTATTAGTTATATATCCGGCCAACAAAGGAATCACCACAAATATTATTACACTTGAAACAAGCGTTTCATATGGCACCTGTACATTATTAATTCCCAAAAGAAAACCAACAATAGGGACAAAAGCCACCAAAATAATTAAATCATTAACTGAAACTTGAACCAATGTATAATTAGGATCTCCATCTGTCAAATAACTC
>JBNKGY010000268.1:0-5411 GCA_050290065.1 Marinilabiliaceae bacterium | reverse complement strand
TTTCGCAAACATTCCTTGAAACTCAATATTTATAAGCGATTTGAGCCATTAATTTTATATCGAACTCAGGTTAATAGAGAACCATTCCGGGGTTTTCGGTATATGAGAAATATTAATTGTTGAATAATGATGAAACAGAATTCCTGAAAAGTGGATATTCCTATTTATCGGAAATTTCGCCTTGAGCGTAGGCTGGTCCACGGGTGGTGTGGAGCGCTGAAAAAGCCGGCCTTTGTTCGGGTTGGCTTGTGGGTAAAGGCTTTTCAGTGATCTTCAGCCGTGGTGAACTTTCTTTGTTATCTTTCTTTGTTTGGTAGACAAAGAAAGTAAGGGCTTATAGTTTTTTTGTTTAGGAGAAGTATCACTTCCGATGTGAAGTTATATTTAAAGTGAAAAAAGTTTTTAAACCACCTTCCGGTTCGTACCTCACTGTAATCCTCCTTATTAAGGAGGAGAGTCTATTCTCAATATGTATTATGATATTAACTCTGGGGGGAATTATACTATTTCAGGTAATGTTTTAGTGTTTATCCTGAAAATAATAATATGAATCAAAAGTGCAGGATGGGGTTTAGGGAACGGTTCTGATTTGCAGCTTGCTGATAGAGAACCATTCCGGGGTTCCGGTATTATTTTAGTTCTTGATCCTGAAAGTCATAGCACGAAAGAAAGTCGTTGCTGTTAGGGGATTATCCACTATATAATCTTTCCTGTTATCTTACTTACTTGACCAATAACAGGAAAGATAATGATTATTTACTTGTTATAGAAATACCTCTTTACTGGTTTGTACTGATTCAATTTATCTAATTGTTCTTTAACTTCAGTTGGAGCCAGTACGTATTCTTTACATTTGTCGGAACAACTGTTTGAATATTCAGCTGTACATTTTTCGCATTGTATAAAAAGGATATTACACCTTACATTGGCACAATTGGTATGCGTATCGCATGGTTCTCCACATTGATGACAAT
Source organism: Marinilabiliaceae bacterium (assembly GCA_050290065.1). Classification (GTDB taxonomy): domain Bacteria; phylum Bacteroidota; class Bacteroidia; order Bacteroidales; family Marinilabiliaceae; genus Saccharicrinis. The sequence continues at coordinate 4,437 of JBNKGY010000268.1, read as the reverse complement.
GGCTAACAATCTCGTCACTTATGCGCTCACCTAAACGGTTGTCGAAGACAAAGTTTTTGCCCTGGAACTTATTTTCTAATCCATTATTAGCTATTTGTCTTTTATAATCGATGATACCACCATACAATTGATTTACATCCTTAAAGCCATGGTGTTTTAAAAAGGCACTTGTTTTTTCACAACGAACACCACCAGTACAATATAACAGTACTTTTTCATCTTCTTTTCCTTTTAAAGTTTCCAGTACTTCTGGTAATTCTTCGGCAAAGGTTTCAGCTTTAGGTAGTACCGCATTTTTAAACCTGCCAATTTCACTTTCGTAAAAATTACGCATATCTACAACAACAGCACCTTCATCCATTGCCTTATTCCATTCTTCTGCAGTAAGATGTTTCCCAACATTAGTTACATCATATTCATTTTCCTCTAATCCGTCAGCTACTATTCTGTTTCTCACCTTTACCTGAAGTTTAATAAATGATTTACCATCATCTTCAATAGCAATTTTAAATGGTATATCTTTTAGGTAGGTGTGTTTATTTATTTTATCAACAAATGCATCCCAATTATGCTCCGGTACATTCATTTGGGCATTTATACCCTCTTTGGCCACATAAATTCTTCCCAGACAATTTAACGCTTTCCATTCTTTAAATAGAGTATCTCTAAATTGATCGGGCTCATTAATAATTACATATCTGTAAAATGAAACTGTAATTCTTTTAAATTCTTCTTTTTCTAAACGTGTTTTTAATTCTTCAGGACTATATATATTAATTAAGTCCTTTTTACCTTTGTTTGGATCCATTGATTTTTTTTCTGCAAATATATAAAATAAAGAGTAAAAGGTCTTATAATGATATAATGTTAATGTTATGGGAGAAAAAGTAATTGAATCCCTTTAGTGGTGCAGAATGCAATAAAAATATTCAAAAAATTACAAATATTTACAAGATATCATATAATGCTGATATATAGTGGTTAAGCAGGTGAAATATAGGTTTTATGTTAGAGAAAAAAAGAAAATATGATAAATATTTAACTAAAAAAATGCATTTTCTAAGCTGTGGATTTGGTAAATACTAGGATTAATCTATATTTGTAAGGCAAATTTTGGTGAACTTAGTTGTTAACCCTAAAAAAATAACAGTTATTATGAACAAAGCTCAATTAATTGACGCTATCGCCGGAGATTCTGGTTTAACAAAAGCAGACGCAAAAAAAGCGTTAGATTCATTTATTAATGTAACCAGCGATGCACTTAAAGGTGGTGATCGTATTTCTTTAATCGGTTTCGGTTCTTTTTCAGTTTCTGAAAGAAGCGCAAGAACAGGTAGAAATCCACAAACAGGTAAAGAAATTCAAATCGCAGCTAAAAAAGTGGTTAAATTTAAAGCTGGAAGTGAACTAGGTGACGCTGTTAACTAATTCTCCGTTTTGGAAAAAATACAGAGAGTGCGAAAGCACTCTCTTTTTTTTGCCCTAATTTGCAGGTTTGCAGGTGAATTATTAAAAAAAGAAACCCAGGATCTGTTCTATATAGGCATCAAGGTAATTAGAACCGTTCCTTAATTTTTTGAAAGGTATTTTTGAACCTACAACTTTTAATGGAATAAAAGTGTATGATGGAGTATAGTAAACTGTATTGATTTACAGCTTGCTAATAGTGTTCCGATCCGTGTTTCCGGTATTATTTTAGTTGTTCACCTGTTAATTATAGAAAGAAGGAGTGTTGTTGCCAGTGAGGACTTGTTAATCGATTATGGTTGAAGGTTTTTTTCTCTCCCAAATGTAAAAACACTATCCTGTAAATCGATTCTCCTCCTTACAAAGGAAGAGTACCTAGAAGAATGAGAGGGGAGGTGGTTTTATATCTTTGTTTTATGAGAGTGATAGTGTTTATATAACTGGTAGTTATTCTAATTGTTCAAGCCGCAATGGCTTTTACTTTTTGATTAAGATTATTGCTTCGCTCTGCATAGTTCAAGCAAGCTTGACTCAGCTCTCGCTTATTGCAATAATTAGCTCACAAGTGTATATTTTGTGTGTTCGTGATTTCCGCTTTGCTCCAATTTTCCCTACAGTCGCAGAAAGTAAACAAGGAGGTCCGTCGCCTTCATAAAAAAGCTAAAAGTCCTTTCATTTCGCTAAAAGAAAAGAAACTCGCTGCGCTCAAACAGCTTTTCTTTTTTAATGCTTCATGAATTGACTTTCTTAACGCTTTTTTATGAAGGGGGATTGTGTTATCGGTTTGGCGATAGTTGTCTCTTGATAACTTGAAATATTAATTTTGAAAAGTGAATATTTCCATTTACCGGAAATTTCGCCGTATGCGCAGGCTGGTCCACGGGTGGTGTGGAGCGCTGGAAATGTTAAAAAAAAGCGGGGATGGTAAAAGATTTCTCACATATAAGGGTGATTGAAATTTAAGAGTTCCGTGTAACTTTAATGTTAAAAAATAACGTATGATAAAATTTTAATCGAATTCAGGTTTATATATTTGCTTACAGAATAATGGATGTATTTAGTGAATATTTTATAACAGGTGGTAAATGGGGGGATATTATACTGTAAAAAGGGGGTTCCTATGGAATTACCATTAATTAAAGGTTAACATGAAGAAAAGCATGTAAGAATTAAACAAAAATGCATTTTAAGCGTATGATTAATATCATGGAAGACAAATTGGTTAAATTTTTAAGTGAGCATATTACCGACAATAGAAATGCGCTATTCGATAAAGTAATTGAAGATCGAACAAAATATATATCCGTTGTTCTCGAAGATATTTATCAACCACATAATGCCAGTGCCGTTCTCAGGTCATGTGATTGTTTCGGTATTCAGGATGTTCATATCATTGAAAATAGAAATAAATATACAGTAAACCAGGATGTTGCCTTAGGTTCATCCAAATGGTTAAACTTAAATAAATATAATACAGAAGAAAACAATACACTTACAGCAATTAAGCATTTAAAAGAGCAGGGGTATAGGATTGTTGCTACCACACCTCATACTAACGATGTTGAGTTGTATGATTTTGATGTTTCAAAAGGAAAATCAGCTATTGTTTTCGGAACAGAACTAACAGGAATATCAGATATAGTAAAAGAGGAAGCGGATGAGTTTTTACGAATTCCGATGTATGGGTTTACAGAAAGTTTTAATATTTCAGTTTCTGCAGCGTTGGTTTTACAGCATTTTGCTCATCAAATAAGAAAGCAGGAAGTGGATTGGAAGTTAACCCTGGAGGAGAAGCAATTAATCAAATTACAGTGGCTTAGAACAACAGTTAAGAGTGCGCCACTTATTGAGAAAGAGTTTTTTAAAAGAAATATTTGTGACTAATATGTTATTTGCATAGACTAATATGAAAAGTTTGTTGATTAATCATGTTTTTAGTAAATTGATGATGTAAAAACACAGAAAATAAACTTTTTCTTTGAGCTAAAATTTCTATTTTTGAAAAAAACGAGGGACGCATGAATAGTATAATTATTGATGATGATAAGTTTTCGACCAAGATAATAGCTGAATTTGTTGAAAAAACGGATGGGCTTGATTTAGTTGGAACATATGATAATGCAGTTGAGGCAGTCAACTATCTTAATGGTAAGAATTCCGTAGATATAGATTTATTATTTCTTGATATAGAAATGCCGGAAATGACTGGTATTGATCTTTTGAAAACGTTAAATGTATTACCCCAGGTAATTATTTATTCTTCTCAGGAAAAATATGCTTTGGAATCATACGAATATAATGTAACAGATTATTTATTGAAGCCTGTAACGTATACTCGTTTTTTGAAATCCATTAATAAAGTTAAAGAGAAAAATGAAAAGAAAGAGGATATTACCAAGAGTAGCTCTGAGATTTTTATTAAAAACAATTCCTCTTTAGTTCGTGTTAAATACGAAGATATTCTTTGGATAGAAGCATTGGAGAATTATGTGGTGGTAAATACTTTTAGAGATAAGTATACTATCCATTTCACCATGAAGGCTATTTCTGATAAAATGCCTACAGATAAGTTTGTTAGGGTACACAGGTCTTTTATTGTTAACCTAAGCAAAATTAAAGTGATTGAGGATAATTCCGTCGTTATTAAAACCGAAGCCGGTTCAAAAGTAATTCCTATTGGAAAATCTTATAAGGATCAATTAATGAATGATATTAATTTGATTACAAAATAAAAATTATAAATTCGTCACTAATAGTTAAGGAAACCATGCACCGAAAATGTATGGTTTTTTTATTTTAAGCGGAAGAGTAGACTGTTCTTAGTTTTCAGTCCTCAGTCGTTAGGCTGGAACAGATCTATTTATGTGGGTTGTAAATAGAATATTTTCTAATGTAATAACCTGAGTTCGATTAAAATTTTAGAATTCAGATTGACATAAAAGGCTGATATACAAGGCAAATTTTGCAGGG
>JBNKGY010000267.1:0-5430 GCA_050290065.1 Marinilabiliaceae bacterium | reverse complement strand
AATGTAGAAGCAAAGTTTACTTTAATTATGCTGAACGCAGCAATAATCAGGAACTAAACAGCGATCTTCTTCCTGAATATTATTCAAAATAGCCCGCCATTATTTAATGTGGAAATTTTATGATAAGCCACATTGAACTCGCGAAATGCTCGTTTCATAATTTTCAGTTGAATCTCAATATTTATAGGCGGTCTGAAACATAGTTCTATCGAATACCTATTTAATCATTGTTAATATGAGATAAATCCAAAATTTTATGTCGAACTGAGGTTATTAATATTAAATCCACTGTAGATAAGGGAACTTGCATTGATAAAATGGCTTCATGTACTATTAGGGGGACTGCAAAGTCAAATTCAAACGTTTTCTGTTTTTTATCGGAAGGAAGAAAATCAATTGACTCGGTATTAAACCTAAATTGTATCTTTTTGTATTTGAAACCTTCTTTTCTTATTTGTTATAAAATTAACAAAACATAGATAATCAGAGCAAAATACAATTGAGATACTGTGTAGCTTGATTATTTGTTTTGTCTATATTTGTTTTATACAATAGTTGCCTTTTTACTTTTTATGATAATCCAATAAATAAGAATGTTAACAGCAATCATTATTAAGCCTAAAAGAAACTGCAATTCACGATTGAGTGTTTCAATATATATAATCAACTACCTAATAAGCCGGCTTAATAATGGCATCCTTGAAGGGATAAACTTCAAGATTCAACTGGCAAAAAAACGAGCCAGAGGCTTTAGAAACATTGAGAACTTTATTAACATGATATATTATATCTGAGGGCATTTACATTATGATTACCCACGGTATTCAAAATAGAGCCACAAAATATTTTGAATTGGAAGTATTCTATTGATATTTTTTATTTGCAATAGAGGATCAATACAACTTTAATCCAAAAAAAATGCCTTTTCGATTTAATAATTTCGAAAAGGCTAAGAATAATTTCCTCGAATATATATTACTTAATTGTATATCTCTTTTTTGGCTGCTTTTAATGTATTCAATAATAAAGAAGCAATCGTCATTGGACCTACCCCACCGGGAACAGGAGTGATATATGAGCACTTTGGAGCCACTTCATCATAAGCCACATCTCCTTTCAATTTCCATCCAGATTTGGTCACATCGCTTTTAACACGTGTTGTACCTACATCAATTACAACAGCACCTTCTTTAACCATATCTTCTTTAACAAATTCAGGAACTCCAATGGCTGCAATAATTATATCTGCTTGCAAACAAATCTCTTTAAGGTTTGCAGTACGACTATGGCATACGGTAACTGTTGCATCACCGGGATATCCCTTCTGTGAAAGTAAGATACTCATTGGACGACCTACAATATTACTTCGTCCTAATACGACGACATGTTTCCCTGATGTTTCAATTTCATAACGCTCAATCAATTCCATAATTCCCTGAGGAGTTGCAGAAACAAATGCAGGAGACCCAATACTCAACCTACCGACATTTTGAGGATGAAAACCATCGACATCTTTTCTGAAATCAACTGCATCAGTTACTTTTTCTTCTGAAATATGCTTTGGTAAAGGTAATTGAACAATAAATCCATCAATATCAGCATCATTATTAAGTTCTTCAACTTTAGCTAATAGTTCTTCTTCAGTAACATCGTTTTCGAAACGAATTAAAGATGATTTATATCCCACATATTCACAGGCTTTAATTTTAGCTGCAACGTAGGTTTCACTCCCTCCATCATGTCCAACTAAAACAGCTGCCAGGTGAGGAATTTTACCTCCTGCTCCTTTAATTTTTGCTACTTCAGCAGCAATTTCATCTTTCACCTTTTGAGAAGTGGTTTTTCCATCAATAATTTGCATCATCATTAGTTAATAAGTTTATAAAGATCATAAAGTTAATGTTCATATCGTTTTCACTATACAAACTTTTAACTTTTTACAAGTAGCTTTTTTCTATCGTCTTCCGAAAGGCATATTTTGCATCATACGACCCATGTTATTTCCTTTGGTCATCATACGCATTACCTTACGTGTATCATCAAATTGCTTGATTAATCTATTCACTTCCTGAATATTTGTACCACTACCGGTAGCAATTCTCTTACGTCGGCTACCATTTAAAATAGAAGGATTCTCTCTTTCGTCAGGAGTCATTGAATAAATAATCGCCTCAATACCTTTAAATGCATCATCATCAAAATCCATATTTTTCAATGCCTTTCCCATTCCCGGTATCATTCCAGCCAAATCTTTCAGGTTTCCCATTTTTTTGATTTGCTGAATTTGGCTTAAAAAGTCGTTGAAACTAAACTGGTTTTTCGCAATTTTCTTTTGAAGTTTTTTCGCTTCATCGGCATCAAATTGCTCCTGAGCACGCTCAACAAGAGATACGATATCACCCATACCCAGTATCCTGTCGGCCATACGGTTAGGATGGAAAACATCCAGAGCTTCCATTTTTTCACCTGTACCTACAAACTTAATTGGCTTATTAACAACACTTCTGATAGAAAGTGCAGCACCACCTCGTGTATCACCATCAAGTTTTGTTAAGATTACCCCATCAAAATTTAACCTGTCGTTAAATTCTTTTGCGGTATTCACAGCATCCTGACCAGTCATTGAATCCACCACAAACAAAATTTCTTCTGGATTAATGGCCTTTTTAATGGCTGCAATTTCATTCATCATCTGTTCATCAACCGCCAATCGACCTGCTGTATCGACAATAACCAAATCATGACCATTAGCTTTAGCATGCTTAATACCATCTTTAGCTAATTTTACAGGATCATTATTACCTTCTTCTGTATAAACAGGAACACCTATTTGCTCCCCTAAAATCTGTAGCTGGTTAATCGCAGCAGGACGATAAACGTCACCTGCAACTAACAATGGATTTTTACCTCTCTTATTTTTTAATAAACTGGCTAATTTTCCGGTGTGGGTTGTTTTACCAGACCCCTGTAAACCAGCCATTAATATTACTGCCGGATTACCATTTATATTAACATCTACCGAATCTCCTCCCATCAATAATGCAAGTTCATCATGCACTATTTTCACCATCATTTGACCAGGCTGTACAGCATTTAAAACATTAGCTCCTAATGCCTTCTCCTTTACTGTTTCAGTAAATGTTTTGGCAGTTTTATAGTTAACATCAGCATTCAAGAGCGCCCTACGCACCTCTTTTAAAGTTTCGGCAATATTAATTTCCGTAATTTTACCCTGACCTTTTAAGAGTTTAAAGGATCGTTCCAGTTTTTCTGACAGATTATCAAACATTGTATTTACTTTTAAATTTCAGTTTGCAAAAATATAAAATATTTGCATATGCGCATGAGAGTATCATCAAGAAAACCAATAGATTTTGATGGTATATTTATATTTATTTTATTCAACAGATAATCACAGACCATACAACCCTCACATACAAGACATTAAGTTACTTGCTAGATTTTCAGACAAGTGATATTTCTAACAAATGCTACATTCTTTTTTTTGAATTAATAAAACAACTTCTAAGAATATCCTGACTAAATAAGGAAATAATTATAGCTGCATTCCAATTTTATTATTAAGCTCTATTGGGAATTTCAATTTTGAGATTTTTGTAGTAGGCTAAGCTATCTGCAATATATTTTTTCTTTACTTCTTCATCAACAACCATGATTTTAGGATAAAAGAAGTGATTTTCCACTTCAAGTCCACAAAAACCAAATACTTCATGTCCTTGAGTAAAGGTGAAATTTTTTAGTAAATCATTCTTTTTATAGTCTTCTATTGAATTTCCCATGGAAGTATGTAAAATTACCTTTTTATCAGTAAGTAAACCTTCAATACCATTTGCTCCTGCTTTATATCCAAATCCGTATGAAAATACACGATCAATATAACCTTTTAAAATCGCTGGAAAGGAAGCCCACCAAAGAGGATACACTACAGATATCACCTCACATTCTGATACAAATTCTTGTTCTTGCTTTACATCATCAGCAATTATTCCATTTTTTAAATTTGCAATTTCCTGAGCAGATAGAATTGGGTTAAAATCAATCCCATACAAATCTCTTACAACCACATCATCTCCTTTAGATATTAAAAATTCTTTTAATTGGGAAACTAATTGATGAGAAAAACTATCCTCTGACGGGTGTGCATATATTATTAAATGATTCATTTATTTAAATTTTATGATGAATGTTTATTATGTTGACATTATTTTATGACAACATGTTTTATTTATTTCTATTTTCAATACCGTACAAAATTCCTTACTAAATCCCTGCCCATAAAACCCAGTGTTTGGACTATAAAGTTTAAATGCAAGGCGTGTGAAAAATTCAAACCGCAGTATACTAGCGTATATGAGGATTTGGATTTGAGCAACAACGCAGTAGTTGGACTTTATAGACGAACACTACGTAAGTTTTTTTCAATGCCTTAGTAAAGATTGTTTATTGATTTAAACAGTCAATAGTACAATAAGGTTTAATCACCCATAAAGGTAAAGGTGCAAACTTATAATTCATGCTTTTTTGTTTATATTCTTTGAACTTGATAATTAATCGATTCATTAAAATTCTCGATTCTATAACATTTATTTTTTTAAAAATTCATTACGATATTTCATTCAAGTAAATTACTTTTACTCTCTTATAGCTATTAAAATAAAAGTTTTTAGATCAGAAGTTGAATGGAGAGATTTATAGTTGTTATTACGGAAAATCGAAATTTGGGATTATTGGCAGTCCCATATTTAGTTGAAAATAATGAGGATTCCCCCTCTTTGACATTAACTGAAAAAGTTGACACCTCAAATCCTACAAGACATGAATATAATTTTAACAATACGGAATTAGAATTAATTAAAATACTTCAGAAGCTTAGTGATAAGCATCTATTTAGAATATATTCCAAGGACAAAACTATTAAACTTTTCTATGACAATCTGGATCAAAAGAAATTTCAAGATATTATAAGACCACATATAGAAAAATATATGGGACTGTGTTTTGAGTTACTTTCACAATCTCCTGAAATTAAAATGTATTTTAAAGATTCAAAGTACAGTAATTTATACAAAACAGATCAGATTACTCCATATCAATATGCAGCATATCCTGTATTTTATTTTGATCTTAACTCAGAAGGTATAGATTACTCTTTAAAAGTTAAACTTAAAGACAAGGATTTAAGCGTTACACATAAAAGTCCCATGGTTATTACGCATGATCCATGTGCACTATTAATTCAAGGAACATTATATAGATTTAATGACACTGACAGTAAAAAATTCCTTCCTTTTTTTGAAAAATCACACATTAAAATACAATCGCGTAGGGTTAAAACTTATATGGAAACATTTGTGCTTAACGCAATAAAAAACAACCATGTAGTACATTCCGGATTTACAATTAATGAGG
>JBNKGY010000266.1:0-5449 GCA_050290065.1 Marinilabiliaceae bacterium | reverse complement strand
TATGGTAGAGTAGTGCTTCCCCCTCCTCATTTTGCTTTCGTATTAATTTTAGCATTTATATACTGGAGACAAAATAAAACCATATTTTTCAACAATCAATTTATTACTTGGATTTTAATAACTATCACTGGTTCATTTATGTTCTCAATTATTATGATTCAAAATGTCAGCATTCATGATTACTATTCAATAGATGTTTGGCTTCCTCCAATAACTATGATCATCGTATATTTGTCTTTAGAAATCGATTTTTCTTTAATCCGAAGAACTTATATCCGATACATTGGAGTATTTATTACAATTGCAGCTTTCTTTCTGGTAATTCGAAGTCAACATAACAAATACGATACTCAAATCACTAATACTCTAAATGGGGGTGAAGATGAGATTATAAATGCATTTTATACAAGTAAAGAGTTTCTCAATAAGAATATCGAAAAGAATAAAAAAGTTTTGATAATTTGCGAATCAGGTTGGAATGTTCCTCTCATTGGTTGGAAAAGAGAAGCATTTCGAATCGCAGGAAATAATTTTAAAGGATATTCAAAGATTGTAAATGAAAAATATGATTACATTATTACCTATAATAAAACATTTAAGGATAAGGTACTCAAAAGAGATCCCAATTTTATTGACAACCACACTAATATAACCAACAATGATTACATTACCATTTGGAAATAACTCAAAAATTCATAATATTCTTAATAATTTATGCAATTAACATTTTGATTATAGATTTTATGGATATGACATTCTCAGTACAGTTATCAATAGTAGTAGCAATACAAATAACATCAACATTGATTTCTGAACACACATATGATGAATTATTAAAAATTATCTAAATGTAATGAGAAGAAACATTTTTTTATATTACATTACTCCTACACTATTAAAAAGCTTACTATGCAGAAATTACTTCATCCCAGTCACATGTTTTAAAGAATATTACCATTATTATTGTATTATTCATTGTGGGATGTGGTTTATTTTCAAATATCTGAATTTACAAAATCAATGTATTTAGTGGGGAACTATTAATTCAATTTATGAAAGTACTTTTATTAGGCGACTATAGTAGCTTGCATCACAATTTATCATACGGTTTAAGGGAACTTGGCGTAAATGTAACTGTGGCTTCTAATGGGGATTTTTGGAAAGATATTCCTCGAGATATTGATTTAAAACAACCTGATAAATATAAGAGAATAAAATTTCCTATAAAGCTTTTAAAAAACTATCCGAAATTAATCGGTTTTGATGTTGTTCAACTTATTGCTCCTAATTTTTTAATGTCAACTCCAAGATTTTCAAGTTTATATTTCGAATTAATAAAACGAGGAAATGATAAAATATTTATGTGTGCCAGTGGAATGGATTACATTTATATAAATTATGCACTAACCAGAAAATTAAAATATTCTGTATTTTATCATAAAGATTCATTAAAGGATCCTTTTGTTAAGGGTTTATATAGTTTAAAAGATAATATAGGACTAAAAAATCTTGATTATAAAGTGGCATCGTATTGCAAAGGTATCATAGCAACATCCAATGGATATTATTATGCAAATAAAGATGTATTCCCTGACAAAACACATTACATTCCACTACCTATCAATACAAATGACTATCCTAATATCAATTCGATAACTCCAAACACAAAAAAAGTAAAATTCTTTTTAGGATTGATGAAAAACCGAGTAGCGCTTAAAGGAACAGATCGAATCAAAGATGTCTTGACACTATTGAAAAAGAAATATCCTAATGATGTTGATTTAACTTTTGTGGATTCAGTCCCTTACAAAGAGTATATAAAACTCTTAAATAACTCACACGTACTATGCGATCAACTATACGCCTATGGTACTGGAATGAATGGTTTAATATCAATGTCGAAGGGACTTATTGTAGCAGGAAGTGCAGACAATGAAATGTATGAGATGTTAAATGAATATGAAAATCGACCAATATTAGATTTAAATACTACAAACAAAGAAATGCTACAAATTTTCGAAAACCTGATAGAAAACAAACATAAACTATACGAACACTCTCTAAAAAGTAGAGAATTTGTTGTAAAACATCATGACTCAATAAAAATAGCGCAACAATACCTAAACATCTGGAAAAGCAAGTGAGATACATTAAATACATAATAAATAAATTCCAGGATACACTAAAAAAAGAGATAATTGTTGTTTCACTTCAAAACTCTACTCAAGTTATCTTAAGATTTGTCATTGGCATTCTTAATATTAAAATCATATCTTTATGGCTAGGCGCAAGCGGCATGGCAATAATGGGTCAATTTACGAACTTTATTCAGATTGTCGGTAATATAGCTGGAGGAGGTTTTAATCAAGGCGTTACAAAGCTAGCTGCTCAATATAATGATACAGTGCTAAGAAAACACTTATTAATTAGCAATAGCCTTATAAGTTCAATAGCATTAAGTGTGATTCTGGGTATAATTTCATATATATTTTCTGAAGAATTATCTAAATGGATTTTAAAAGACCTTCAATTTATTCATCTTTTTAAAATAAGTGGAATTGTTATTTTCTCATTTTCATTTAGCAATATCATCCTAGGCGTTCTAAACGGATTACATTCCTATAAATCATTTATTCGTGTAAATATTGGGTTAGTAGTCATTGCCTTTGTCATTAGTGTCCCCTGTATATACATATGGAAACTTGAAGGAGCACTCAGTGCTTTATACATTTCAGGATTAACAAACATCCTATTCATTTCTTTTTATTGTAGAAAAATTATATACAAAGCATTTAAACAGTTCAACATTTCCATACACATTCTAAAAAGATTATTCGGATTTGGATTAATGCTAGCTATTGCGTCATCTATAGGACCTTTAGTATCAATCTTTATAAGAAATACCATCATTTCAGAATATAGTATAAATGCAGCAGGCTGGTGGGAGGGAGTTTCACGAATATCAAAAACATTCTTTGGAATATGTATTACTACAATTAGTCTGTATTACGTACCACAAATTTCAAAACGTCACGAAAAAGATTTAAATCAATTCGTTTGGTCAACTATTAAGACTATACTCCCTTATATTCTATTGGGAATATTACTCATCTATTTTTCTAGAGACTTAATTATTCGAGTTCTGTTTACTAAGGAGTTTTTTGAAATGAGAAACTTATTTCTTTATCAATGCATAGGTGATTCTTTAAGAATATTTAGTTGGTTTTTCGCCATTAACTTCATTATTAAAGAAAAGATTAAAATATACATTCTAATAGAAATAATATTTGCTTTCATCTATACAGCTCTTGTATACTTTCTTATTCCAATTTTAGGCAAACATCATACAACTGTACCTTACATGATCAATACATTTTTGTATTTAATTGTAACACAATTCATATATTGGAAATACATTATTATAAATTCTAAGTTCAAAATTTCTTAATGTATTTTTTCATTTCAGATTTTTAAGTTTAGATACTTTAATCTCCAATCCAATATTTTCGAGTTTCTTTTTTAAATATTCAGCTACAATTAATACTATTCTGGGCATACTTATTATCAAAGTCTGCATAAATGATAGATTTTTAGAACATATACTTTTTTTAGCCAATGACGCTTTTCTAAAATCACCAGATATCTTAAATTTAACATACTGAGTATATCTGAAAAAATCTAAAAAACCTTTAAAATCTGTTCTCTCCTCTTCAATTTCTTTATATTTCCCTAAATCGATACAAACTTTTTTACTGAAATCGGAATCAGATAAACGATTTGATCCCAACATATTATACTGCATTGTTATTCGATTAAAATAAACTATTGGAACTTCAAGTGCCATGCGGATATAGAAATCGATATCTTCCTCACAAGTCAGCTTCTCATCAAATCCTCCTATCTTTAAGTACTGTTCTTTCTTTACGCAAATGGTGCAAATATTTACCAGCCACTGCGTCCTGTTTATTTCAAAAAAATTATCAATTACTATTATCTTATCCTCATCCCAATATTCAAACAAGGCGCTAGGTAATTCTTTACCATTTTTATACAAAACATTGTAAGAACAACTATACCACTTATTATTAGAATATTGAACCAACAACTCCTTCATTGATGAAAGATGATTCTGAAACCAGATATCATCTGCATCAAGAAAAACGAGATTTTCATAGTTCGAATAATGCACTCCCAAATTACGAGCAGCCGATAATCCTCGATTTTCAGTATCGTAAATCCGAATTCTATTATCTTGGAATTTTTCAACTATGCTTCTACTACCATCTGTACTACCATCATTAATAACAACAATTTCGTAGTTCGCGAATTCTTGATTTAAAACAGATTCAATCGTATTGGCAACATCGTTTTCTTTATTATAAAGCGGAATTATGACTGAAAAATAAATATCCTCTACATTCATTAGTCTAAAAATCTATAATTAGGACAATAACTTAATACTGTAAAAATAACAAAATCTACACCCTCTTCTCAAAATCAAAGGAAATGAATTATATTTTATTACTTAAGAATAAATTATGAGTTATTTAACAATACTGCTAGTTATATATTCCCCTCATCTGCAAAACTATAGTATCCATTTTCTGTCACTATAATATGATCCAAAACTGGAATATCCATAATCTTGCCTGCCTCTTTCAACTTCTGGGTAATGCTAATATCCTGACGACTAGGCCTTAAGTTGCCTGATGGGTGATTGTGACAAAGTATTATTGAAGATGCCAATTGATCTAAAGCCGATTTTAAAATTAATCTGGCATCTATTACTGTTCCTGAGATTCCTCCTTGACTAATTTTTTGGGTACTAATCACTTTATTTCCACGGTTTAACAGAATAATCCAAAATTCTTCATGAGGTAGATCCGAAAGAACTGGACTCATAAGATCATATACATCTGCGCTACCGGAAATTTGTGGTTTCACACGAACTTCGCTCGATTTACGTCTTCTGCCAAGCTCCATTGCTGCAACAATTGAAATGGCTTTCGCTTCACCTATACCCTTGTAGTTTTTCTGTAACTGCTCAATAGTTGCCTTCCCAAGCTCGTTTAAGTTATTGCTTACGTCGTGCAATATTCGCTTTGAAACATCAACCGCGGATTCTTCACGATTTCCGGAACCTATTAATATGGCAATAAGCTCTGCATTAGATAAACTGGAGATTCCTTTTGATAGTAATTTTTCTCTTGGACGATCTTCAACTGCCCAATTCTTAATACTAAGTTTTTCGTAGGTCATGGTTATATTTGGTTAAAATAATCAGTTATTGATCAAATTGTATATCAACAACATCTAACGAAAGTAATTATCGTATTCTATTTTACCAAAATTACAACCATAAAAAAAGCCCTCATGATTTCGCATGAAGGCTCAAGTACTCCGTAGGGGAATCGAACCCCTGTTACCAGGATGAAAACCTGGCGTCCTA
>JBNKGY010000265.1:0-5475 GCA_050290065.1 Marinilabiliaceae bacterium | reverse complement strand
CAAATCCTCATATACGCTGGTATACTGCGGTTTGAATTTTTCTCACGCCTAGTATTTAAACTTTATGCTCCAAACACCTGACTTTATGGACAGGCACTATATAGTCAGAGAAACTTAAGGTAAGCTTTATATAAAAGGCGCAACAATTATTAAATGTGGCGCCTTTATGCGATGTGTATGTAAGAATGTAATTCAATTGTTGATTATTTATTCTTCATCCAGTTTCCACTTTTTGCTTCCAAACCTTGAAGTTAATATTGTTAATATTTCATTGGCCGAGTATTCAATGGGCTTGTTGGTAATATTTAATACTGTGAATCCGCCTCTTTTATATAAATTGGCCGCATAATCTAACTCCATTCTAACTTTACGCCTATCTACATAATCAGAGTTAGGATCCATGTGGATTCTTGATACTCTGCTACTACGTTGGGCTATTAAATAGGCCATTGATATGGTTAACCCGAATACCCGTTTGGGATCAATCTGAAATAAGGTTTCCGGTACCGGGGTCCCGGGAACAATAGGAACATTTGCAACTTTCCAACCAAACATAGCCAGATAAATGCTTAAAGGTGTTTTTCCGGTTCTCGAAACTCCAGCTAAAACAATGTCTGCAGTGGCAATCTTATCTGTATGCTGACCATCATCATGCATCATGGTAAATTCAATTGCTCTAACTCTTCGGTAATATTCCATGTCTCGTAATCTGAATAATCCGGGTTGTTCAACCGGTTTCATATCTAAAACGGTATCCAGATAATCAGTCATATTTCCTACCAAATCAAAATGCCTGATATTTTTAGTTTCACATGCATCAATCAATTTTCTTCGTGCAATGATATCTACCATTGTGTGAGCAATTACACCATTGTTTTCAACTACTTTGTCGGTTATGGTATCTATCTGTTCTTGTGTTGAAACTTCTGGTTCAATGATTATGGGAATTTTATGATCAGGATATTGAATAAGCATCGATTCAACTAATGTATGTCCTGCAACTCCTTTCCCTCCTGATACAACATAGATGGGTGGCATATTAGAATTTTGTTCCATAAAGAAGATTTTTGGTTTAAGATAGTAAAAAATGGGCAAACAGATAGGCTTATCTATTCGTTCAAAATCGTGCCTTTTCAATAATTACACAAATAATTATTTTTTTAATCATCATTAGTAATGAGGTAGTTAGGTGAAGTTGTTGCGAGCAATTAATCCTATTTTTGTTAATGTTAACAGAAGTATTTATCACGTTAATTGAAACTTTCGTCAAGCTTAACTTAAGTCTCATCATGATTTATTAACTTAAATATGTAAATAGGCATAACCCTTTTGATGCCTTATTTTTTAATAATGAGGTTTATCAAATTATAAAAGAATTTAATTATAATAATTTGCTTCATATGAGGTTTAATATCCGAAAAGCCATTACTATTTTAGGCTTACTGCACATTAGTTTTTTATCGTTAACAGCACAAACACCAGGTTTAATTTTTAAACCATCAACAGGAGTTTTGTCCGATGGAGTTACCTTAGTATTAGATCCTGATGGTGATGGTTATGTATCGCAAAGCGCTTATGGTTTTCATGCTGATGATGTGGCAGAGAGTGAATTGCCTTTTGTGGCAGTTCCGGTTATAACCTTAGAGCCCAATGCTGATCCGGGTCCCGGACCAAACCATATGTTTAATGATATTGTTGATAATGCAGATGATCCCAATAATGCCATATTTGTTGGATTGGATGGTGAGGATAATCTTTTGGTCAGGTTTCGATTGGGAGGTTCTGCTCCTAATTCAAAATCCTACAACTTATTAATTGATACAGATGGATTATTCGGTTTTGATGGTTCTAATGCAGATCCCAACGCCGTATCGGGGAACCCTGGTTTTGAGTTGGAACTGGATTTGGCTACTAATTTTGGAATAGGTTTATACAATGTAGATGGAACTGATTCTCCGGTAACAGTAATTGATCCCAAAGGATCAGACCCTGAGTTTCCGTATGATGAATATGCTCAGAAATCTATTGCCTTAACAACGGCGAATGGAGATATGGATGTATTTTATGATTTCTATATCCCCTTTTCCAGGATAACAGCAGAATTTCCAGATGTTACTCCTTCAACACCCTTGCGATTTCTTTTCGCTACATCAATGAATCCTCATCCTGTAATTGGAAATAATGCAGCCTCGGATTTAGGAGGTATTGATGATTCTGAATATGCCTATAATTATGATGGTATGTTCGATTTGTTAGTTGGTAAACTTGATCCTATTTCTATTGATGATTTGGGAGGAGGAGCTCCTGTAAAACAGCGAACCAATTGTCCATATTTATCAAGTGCTCAGGAAACAACTATTTCAGGAAGTTATGATCCGGAAATTAACTATACAACCAAATTACGTAAAACATATTTAGGAGCTACAACAATTTCTGTATATAAAAGAGCAGGGGCATCCTATACATTATTAGGAACAACTTCTCCAACGGATGAAGCTGTTGGTGACTGGACTTTGGATAACTCAGGAAATGGTATCTGGGAAGGTATTAGTTTATCATCAGGAGATACCATTGTGGCCACAGCATTGGCGGATGCCACAGCTTATCCTGATTCTGTTCAGTACGGCTTATCTTATAATAATTGTAATTATACTTTGGTAAGATCTTGCTCGAACCTTATTGATGCTCCTGTTATTACAAGTCCTATATCAGGAGGTAAAGGTTTTATCGGAACATATTCTGATTTAACTCAACCGGCATTGAATATATTTGATGTAAATGATACCCAGTATGATGATGTAAATTGGAGTACTATCTGGATAGGGAGTGATTGGCAAAGACAAGGAGGAATTGGTCAAACTTTAATTGGAGGGAATTACTATGTAAAGGCAACAGCTGCAGCAGATCCTGGTTGTCCTTCCAATCCATCAAATTATTTTTGTTATGAAGGAACAGGAGGAGGAAAATTTACATCCTCATCAAGAATACTGACAATTGATGATAGCAGTCCTATAACAAAATCATCAACATCTGTTTCCGGAACAATATCAACCGCAGTTAGCAATTCAAAAGTAATTCTTTATATAAATAATGAAAAGGTTGCCAATGTTACTACAAGTACTACAGCATGGACAATTAGTGGATTGTCCTTATCGCCTTGTGATCAAATAACAGCTGATTTATTGGAACCCGCAGTCAATGGAGTATGCGTTGTTTCGTCAACCAATTCAATAAGTTTGGATTGTGATCAATCAGAAGCTCCAGTTATAACTTCTTCACATTGCATTACATCAGACCCAACAACGGTTAACATTGTTGGAACTTCGGTAGAATCAGAAGGGACAACCATTGAGGTTTTTATTGATGCAGTATCTTCAGGAACAACTACTGTGGATGCCTATGGTGGATGGATGATAGATTTATCAGTGTCAGCAGGCGAGGTGGTTTCTGCAAAAGCTACAAATACAAATAATTCAGAAATTCAGAGTGACTTTTCAAATTCAATAACGATAGGTTCACTTTCTTCAAATACAGCCACTATATCAGGTTCTTACACAGAAGGAAACGTTACCGTTTCAGGTACGGGTACTGATGGAGATATCGTAACATTATATATAGATGGATATTACGCTTATACAGATGTAGATCAATCTGTTATTGCAACAACTACAGTTAATGGAGGTGTTTGGACAATAGTCTTGCTTGATGATTTTCCTTTATATTCCGGAGCTGAGTTAACCGTGACCTCTACAACAGGTTCAAATTGTGAAAGTGACTTCTCTGCACCAATAACTGTTTCTTGTTTAACTCCAGATAACACCTTATCAATTGCAGCTGTTGAAAATGAGTATTGTGAAATTATTGATAATGCAGAAATTACAGTTAGTTCTCCCGAACCATTTGTGATTTATACTCCAGTTCTTGTTTCAGACGGTACTGTGATTGGTTATTCAAAGATGGGAAGTGCTGATGGATCAACAATAACATTAACAACATCTTCATTAACTGTTGATCCAACCGTTGTAACAGTTAAAGCCTCTAAAATATCTTCGTTTACATGTGAATCAACAAACATAAATAATGTTTCTCTTCAGATAAATCCGGCTCCAGATGATGCGTTAAGTGTTTCGCCTGCTACGGCAACTCAATGTCCAAACCAAACTATTGAAGTAACTATTGCTTCTTCAGAAAATGGGGTTACTTATGAGTTGGTTGATGGTTCAGATCATGTAGTAAGTAATGCTGAAGAGAGTACAGGAGGCAATTTGGTACTAACATCGTATGCTATTGCTGCCTCAACAATATTAAGAGTCAGAGCAACTGATTATAATTATTCGACAAATTGCAGTGTTGATTTAACCAATACTGTGGCAGTTACAGTTGTAGGGCCATCTGTAGATCAAAATGTTACCATTGATGATTTATCTGTTTGTTACGGATCTTCCACTGGTGTAAATGTGGATACTTATAATGATGGATTTACTTACAGAATTTATCGTGCTTCTGATGATAGCCAGCTAGGTACAGACATTACTGGAGATGATGGTGTTTATTCTGTTTCTACCGGAGCATTATATGCTGATGAAACTTATTATGTAACTGTAGATAATGGAAGTTGTGTTTCCAGATTAACAGAGGAAGTCTCAGTTACTGTCAATAGAACAATGGCAGCAACTATTTCTGGAACAACAACCGTATGTTCTGGTTTTGGGACTACTATTACTGCTAGTTCGGTAACTTCAGGAGCTACTTATGAATGGTTCGATGCATCATCTGGAGGAAATAGTATAGGAACAGGTGCATCTTTAGCAACAGGAAATCTTTTTGCAACCACTAATTACTGGGTTGAAACTACTGCTGATGGTTGCTTAGCATCTTCACGCACTCAACAAACAGTTACAGTTAATAGTCCTTCCATATCTGTTAGTGGTACAAGTGATCCGGTAAGCTGTGGTGGTAACGGAAGTATCAGCCTTAGTTTAACGGATGTAGCCAATGGAGATTATACGATTTATCATAGCACGGGTAATTTTGGAAGTGTAACAGTCAATAGTAATGCAGCAACAATTACAGCTCCGGCAGGTAATTATACTGATATACAAATAACAGCAAACGGCTGTATTTCCGCTACGGGCGTTAGTACAAGCCTGAGTGATCCCACACCACCATCAGCCCCAACAGTAGGAGCTATCACGCAACCAACGTGCGGTACATCAACCGGAAGTGTGGCCTTAAGTGGATTGCCATCCGGTAGCTGGACATTGAACCCTGGTGGTATATCAGGTAGCGGAACAACTTATAATGCCACAGGTCTAACCGAAAGTACCACCTATAACTTTACGGTAACCAATGCCTCAGGCTGTACATCAGCCGCATCTTCCAATGTGGTAATTGATGCTCAGCCGGCAACGCCATTAGCTCCTGCTTTTACAGGATCTGCTACACCAAACTGTGGTGAATCTGGTGTTGTATATA
>JBNKGY010000264.1:0-5507 GCA_050290065.1 Marinilabiliaceae bacterium | reverse complement strand
TCTCAAAATGATCATTTACGGCAGTAAACTCACATTTTTCGAGCTTCGAAAGCCTCAAAAATGAAGCTTTCTTATCTACCACTTGAGTTTTCGTGCAAGTACTAAATAAAACAGTTCCTTAAGTGTATAAAAACTTAAAGAACTGTTTGTGAGTATTTAATCCAATTTGTGTATTACTAATCCAGATCGTAATTTGGGTTCAAACCAAGTAGTTTTGGGAGGCATAATATTTCCCGTATCGGCAATGTTTATAAGTTGATTCATTGATACAGGATAAAGTGCAAATGCGACTTTCATTTCTCCGCTATCAACTCTTTTGGCTAATGCATCCAAACCTCTGATTCCACCAACAAAATCAATTCTTTTATCTGTTCTCAGGTCCTTTATATCTAATAGGTTATCTAGTATGTATTTTGATAAGATTGTGACATCTAATACCCCTATCGGATCATTATCGTTATAGGTGTTGTTTTTGGCTTTTAAACTGTACCAATTACCGGCAATATACATGGAAAATTCATGTAATTGATTCGGTTTTAAAATCTGTTTAGAGGGCTGGCTTAATATAAAATTTTCAGATATTTTGTTGATGAATTCATTGGTACTAAAACCGTTTAAGTTTTTTACTAACCTGTTATAATCGATGATCTTTAATTGATTATCCGGGAAATGAACTGCCAAAAAATAGTTGTATTGTTCAGATCCATTGTGGTTAGGGTTCTGATCCCTTTTTTCTTTTCCAACCAAAGCGGCAGCCGCAGTTCTGTGATGTCCATCTGCGACGTAGGTAAAGGGTACTTTTTCACGAAATAGTTTTTCAATTTTGCTATTTGTTTCACTATCTCTAATCACCCAAAAATGATGACCAAAACCATCTTCTGCAGTGAAATCGTATTCAGCAGGATCATTGGTTACGATTTTATTTACAATCTCATCAATTTCATCTACTCTTGGATAGGTGAAAAATACAGGCTCTATATTTGCATCATTGATTCTTACATGAACCATTCTATCCTCTTCTTTTTCCTTCCTTGTTAATTCATGTTTTTTTATGATTCCATTTAAATAGTCATCGATTGAGGCTGCACCAACAATTCCGTATTGAGTTCTTCCATCCATGGTTTGAGCATATATATAAAACCGAGCTTGTTTGTCCTGAACTAACCATCCTTTTTCCTGGAAAGCTTTAAAGTTTGCTACAGACTTATTGTAAACTTCTTTTGAATGAATATCTGTTTCTATGGAACAGTCAATTTCACTTCTAGTAATATGTAATAATGACTCTGCTTTGTTTTTTGCCATTAGCGTGGCTTCTTCCCGGTTCATTACATCATATGGTAAACAACTTAAATTTTGTGCGATTTCTTTAGGAGGACGTAATCCTTTAAATGGTTTTATATTTGCCATATTGTTGATTTTAGATTAAATATGTTTGGTTTGCAATTTATTAATATGCAAACAATGAAATTCTGATTTTTGTCAAATTAGGCTCTCTAATTTAGTGATTTTTAACATGGTTATAGCATGATTGTAGTCAGTTATGCAGAATGACGACAAAAAATTTTATCCAT
This sequence comes from Marinilabiliaceae bacterium, assembly GCA_050290065.1. Taxonomy (GTDB): domain Bacteria; phylum Bacteroidota; class Bacteroidia; order Bacteroidales; family Marinilabiliaceae; genus Saccharicrinis. Next base: position 3,936 of record JBNKGY010000264.1, on the reverse strand, counting down.
TATCCTGGATCTGTACATTTAAAATCAGTTACATATTTAGTACTGGGATATGAAATAGAGAGAGTAAGAGTTAACTTAAAATACTTATTTGAATGATTGGGACATGTTGTTAATCGTTTTTATTTACAGAGAGAGACTTAAGAAATAAAAATATTGAAGATCCCACTAGTAAAGTGAATGTTATACCAATTATTTTCATTGAAAAGGAACGGTTGTAGGTGTCAGAAAGATATCCGATAAAGGGAGCTATGATTGCAAAGAAGGCACGTATGATCAGACTTCGAATAGAAAGAACGGTTGCTCTTATATCACTTTGGGTTATTCTGTTAACATAGTCTTTTAATACCGGAGTTGCAATACCGCGACTGAAATAGAACAATGCCAAAATGACAAGAATCCATGCTGAATCAATAAAGCCAGCGATAATGTAACTTCCAGTAATGGCAATAGAGGTAAACCAAATAGTTAGTTTCGGTTTTAACTTTGCTTCTATTTTATAGGCAAACAGGGTAGTGGTGCCAACAATTAAATTTAAAACGGTATGTGTAGCTCCAATATAATAGGAGGTAAAGCCAATGTCATTAAGGTAAAGCTGATAAATCCATGCCATTGTTAATGTGGCAGTACCTAATATGCTTGAATATAATAGATTGTATCTAAGTTTTGCATTTTTAACCGTAGCATACCACACGATATTTAAAATGTCTTTTATACCCGGTTTTTTTCTTTTTGTATGTAACACAGGTTCAATCAAAAGTATGGCTGCAGGTACGGCCATAAAAGCAATGCCTGATTGCAGAATAAATGGCAGGCGCATATGAATGGCAGCTAAAGTACCACCTAACAATCCTGCTAAAGCCTCAGCGTAGTTTCCAACTGTAAAGTTTCTGCCTTCATATTTAATGTATTCATTCTCACGTTTCATGCTTGTTAATGAATCGTACAGTAACGCAGAATCAGCTCCGGAAACAAAGCTCTGACCAATACCTAATATGACTTCAGCCAACAAAAAATAATAATATCCTGAAGTTGTGGCATACACAACAAAGCCTAAGGTTCCCAGTATTGAACCAATTATTAATGTTTTTCTTCTTCCAATTACATCTGCTACATAGCCAGATGGTATTTCAAAAATGACGATGGCAATGGAGTAGAAGGCTTTTAATTGAAAAGATTCCTTATCGCTAAATCCCATATCTTTATAGAAAAGCATTAAAATAGGCATGGTCAGCATAAACCATTTGGCTATTTTTATGATATAAAGTTTGGTGATATTAGACTGAAGACTTCTACTCATGTTATATAATGAAATAAAAAAACCTGTTCCTCAATAAGGAACAGGCGTATATATTAATTGTTGTTTAATATAAATCTGAATTCAAAAAATGTAATCGAAATTGAGGCTGTTAATTATTGAAGTGATATAAAAATACTACATCTGCTTCGTAAGCTGATTTTCGGCTTCCTTCAATTTCTAAAACCACAGAAATAGTTGCTTTAATAGTACCTCTTAGGTTTTTGGCGTCGGCTACTTTGGCTACCAAGCGAACGTTAGAACCAACTTTTACGGGTTGATTAAATTTTAAACTTTCAATACCATAGTTAACTTGCAGTTTTAAGTTTTGAACATCAATAATCTGACTCCATAGATGAGGAAGTAATGAAATAGTTAAATATCCATGTGCGATAGTATCACCAAAAGGAGATTCATTTTTCGCTTTTTCAGGATCAGTATGAATCCATTGATGATCAAGTGTTGCATCAGCAAATAAATTGATTTGCTCTTGTCTAATTGTATGGTATTCTGATGTGCCTAGTTCTTTTCCTATTAGAGATTCTAAATCTTCAAAACTTGTGATAATCGTTTGACTCATTAGTATTTAACTTTTAATGAATTAATAAAATGCGATGCAAATATATATAATTTAAAGTTCAAAAGGTATTTCCTTGCATAAATCAATACCTGTTGGATCTACTTTTGCCATAATAGGAAATATTTCAACTCCATTTTGATAGGCATACTTTAATGTCTTAGCGTATTGTGGATCAATTTCTTTTGCAGGTTCAAAAACTTCTATGTCTTGTCGTTGTATTACATAAACCATAACTGCTCTGATTCCTGATTTTTTTACTTCAACCAGGGTATTGAGATGCTTTTGTCCACGTGTTGTTACAGAGTCTGGAAATAGGGCTTTGTTTCCTTCTTTTAATGTCACATTTTTCACCTCGATAAAGCATTTTTCAGTTTCATTTTCAGCATATACATCAAATCTACTATCTCCAAATTTAACTTCACGTTTCACATGGTTATACATATTAAGCCCTGGTATTTGCTTATTTTTTATTGCTTCAGCCACCAGTAAATTTGGGATTGATGTATTGATTCCGATCCAGTGATTGTTTATATAAATCATTTCCCAGGTAAATTGGGTTTTACGTTTGGGATCGTTGTGTGGTGTGAGATAAACAGGAGCTCCTTCCTCAATACAACTTTTCATACTCCCGGAATTCGTACAATGAGCAATTACGATATTGCCATTATCTAACTCAATATCACATAAAAAACGTTTGTATCTTTGAATTAATTTTCCTCGAATGAGTTTATTTTTAAATACCATTAAAGTAGTTGTTTATTCATAAAAACGTAAAACTATGTACATGGTTTTAATTAAGAAAAACTTTTACATATTTTTGTGACAAAAAAATGGAGTGTAGAGTTGGGTGTGCTGCATGTTGCATTGCTCCTTCAATTTCATCGGCTTTGCCAAAGATGCCTAATGGAAAACCAGCAGGAAAAGCATGTTTACATTTGGATGAAGAATTTAAATGCGAATTGTTCGGGAAAAATAGCAGGCCAGCTGTGTGTTCAGGTTTTAAAGCTGAACTATTGTTTTGTGGTACATGCAGGGAAGAAGCTATGCAGATATTATCAGATTTAGAAAAATCTTGATAGAATTTTTTGGTGATCTATATGATGTGATGGTTGTTGTTAAGCAGTGTAATTTGTTTATTAGATCATTTTATATTGAACTGTTTTATTAGTAGATGTTAAGTTTAATTTCATTTAAATGAAGTCTTTAGGTAGTTTCCTTTATCAGGTTTATAAATGGGGTGTTTTTATTCCTGTTTTTGCAGTTGCTAGTATTGTATTTTCGATAGGAGCAGGATTGCTTGCTGTAATTATATCTCCCCGAATTGGAAGTTTAAGTGGTGTGATGTGGGCAAAAACCGTGGCTTTTTTCACTCCTATGCGTGTAACGGTCGTTGGTAAAGATAATATAGATAGAAATCAATCATATGTAATTGTATCCAATCATCAAAGTGCTTACGATATTTTTGCACTTTATGGATTTTTGGGCATTGATTTTCGATGGATAATGAAAAAGGAATTACGTCATGCTTTTGGTATTGGGCCTGCAAGTGCAATGGTTGGCCATATTTTCATCGATAGATCCTCTCCTAAAGCTGCTTATGAATCCATTAAGGAGGCTAAAGAAAAATTAGTAAAAGGAACTTCTGTTGTTATTTTCCCTGAAGGAACAAGAAGTGGCAGTAACTCGGTACACCGATTTAAAAGTGGAGCATTTAAAATAGCTGAAGAATTAGGTTTACCTATTTTGCCGGTTACCATAAAGGATACATACAAAATATATGGAAACGGGACTTTTAATGTTAAACCCGGAAAGGTTCAATTATTTGTGAATCAACCCATTGTTACTGAGGCATACAAGGGCAATATACGTGAGCTTATGGATGTAACGCGGGAGGCATTAATAGATCCAATAAAAGAGTATAATTAGTGTTCGACTATAGAGTCCAACTACTACGTTGTTGCTCAAAATCTAAATCCTCATATACGCTAGTGTGATAATTATTAAATTAATTAACTATTATTTTATTATCTTTGTCATATGGCAAGGATAGGAAAACCCATAC
>JBNKGY010000263.1:0-5573 GCA_050290065.1 Marinilabiliaceae bacterium | reverse complement strand
TGGAAATTTTATGATAGGCCACATTGAACTCGCGAAATGCTCGTTTCATAATTGTCAGTTGAACCTCACTATTTATAAGCGGTCTGAAACAACATTCTATCGAATTCCTATATAATCATTGATTATATGAGATAAATCCAAAATTTTATGTCGAACTCAGGTTATTAATATTAGTTTATCCTTATTAACTTTACGGTCCAATTAAAATTATTATCATGTCAATATCTGTTTCGCAAGTTTCAAGAACATTTGGTTCGCAAAAAGCATTAAATAAAGTGTCGTTTGAGATAGCAGCGGGTGAAGTCGTTGGTTTTCTTGGGCCCAATGGAGCAGGTAAATCTACTATGATGAAAATTATTACAGGATATTTGCCGCAGTCAGAAGGAAAGGTAATGGTTTGTGGAATGGATGTGGATAATGATTCTTTAGAATACCGAAGAAAAATTGGTTATTTGCCAGAGCATAATCCTTTGTATCTGGACATGTATGTAAAAGAGTATTTAAGTCATATTGCTGGCATCTATAAACTAGGTAAGAATAGTTCAAAAAGAGTTGAAGAGCTAATTGAACAAACCGGGTTATCCCCTGAAAGAACAAAGAAAATATCAGCATTATCAAAAGGATATCGTCAACGTGTTGGTATAGCTCAAGCCTTGCTGCCAGACCCAGAGGTTCTTATTCTTGATGAGCCAACAACGGGACTTGATCCCAATCAAATTATTGAAGTAAGAGATTTAATTAAATCCGTAGGTAAAGAAAAAACAATTATGCTGTCAACGCATATTATGCAGGAAGTACAGGCTATATGTGAACGTGTGATCATTATAAAGGCAGGTGAGATTGTTGCCAATGAAAAGGCAGATGATCTTACAAAGATAGCCAAGCAAAGTCATCACGAAATAACGTGTGAATTTTTAAATTCAGTAAATTTTGATTTGCTTTCTGCTATAGAAGGTGTAATTAAAATTTCTGCTGTGTCACCTAAAATCATGAGGATTACTGCAAAACACGATATTCGTGAAAGCCTGTTTGATTGGGCAGTGGTAAATGGTCAAAAGATTTTAACATTATCTCAAGATCATAAAAGTATGGAGGATGTTTTTCGCGAATTGACGGTTTAATTCATCATCATTTGAGGATTTTAAGTTGGGTTGTATACTTCAAGTAGAAGTTAAAAAACTTTTAAATGGGGATTTAATTTTGTAAATTTAAAAGTAACTTAACAAGCTAAATCCTTTTTTATTATGATTGAAACACCGTTATTTTATTTGTATCGGACAGAAGAATATCTTGCTTTAAGCAATCAAATACTTAGTGTGTTTGAATTGGTCGACTCAGAGGTGATGGGGTTGTCTAAGCCTCTAATTATTGCGCAAAAAGCTCATAATGAACTGGCTCAATTATCCCGAAAATCAGAACTTCAATCTTATACACAGTCTGTAATCACAGCAGATGGTAGCAGAGATGATGCGTTAATGGCTATTAAATTATACCTAAAAGCTTGTGAACGTAGAATTGATGTGAAATGGAAAGACGCAGCTCGTTTGATATTAGATGAACTTCGTAGTTGTGGATGGGATATTGAAAATGAGTCCTATGAAAAGGAAAGTATTCAAATTCGCAAGTTACTTCATGACTTAAATACAGATAAACAGCTTTCTGCTGCTGTTAATACCTTAAAGTTGCAAGGCTGGGTAACTGAATTGCAAGAGAGTCAGGCTGCATTTGAATTTGCTGTTCAGGCACGTAGACAATTAGAAGCGGGTAATGAGAATATTAATTCTGAGACAGCATGCAGAAATATTCGTATTTCTTTAGAATTGGTTTTTAATTATATCGACGTAATGAATAAAATTCAACCGAATAAAACAAACCGGCAAATCATTGATAAAATCAATGAGGTTATTAAAAGCTTCAATGCTTCGTTATGTCGAGATAATGTACATTTAAAAAGTGAAAAGAATCTATGACTAAGTGATTTTTCTTATCATCCTAAAAAAAGCAACTGAAAATACCGGTTGCTTTTTTTATATATAATTTTAATTTTTTATTGAGGTTCTGATTTAATTAATTTTATGATGGATTATTTCATGATTCAATTGTGGAATAACTTTTTAGTATTGGATGATCTAATTGTCATGCTTTTATTTATTATGTAATTCTTAATTAAATATTTTGATCAATAAAGAATTTATGTAATTTCGTTATAAGCTAAATTTAAATAATCGAAATCTTAATTATTGCATTCAATGATATTGGTATCATATTTCATACTATCAATCATCGTGTTTCATAATTAAGTTTTCGGGTGTGAGTTTTATGATATAATCTATTGCATTACATTATTTATAAACATAACCATTTAACCTAATCAAATATGCTCGTAAAAACTTATGGCGCTGCAGTAACAGGTATTGATGCTGTTACAATAACCATTGAGGTCAATTTCTCCCAGGGAATTAAATTTTTTTTAGTTGGACTACCGGATAATGCTGTAAAAGAAAGTCAACAAAGAATTCAATCTGCATTAAATGTGTGTAAATTTAAATGGCCCGGGAAGAAGATTGTAATCAATATGGCTCCTGCAGATATCAGAAAGGAAGGATCATCCTATGATTTACCTCTCGCCATTGGAATATTAGCAGCTTCCAATCAAATTTCTCACGAATTGTTAAATGATTATATCATGATGGGTGAGCTTTCTTTAGATGGGAGTCTACAACCAGTAAAAGGAGTGCTCCCAATTGCAGTAAGGGCTAAAGAAGAAGGATTTAAAGGGGTAATAATGCCAATTCAAAATGCTAGGGAAGCGGCAGTGGTTCAGGGTATTGATGTTTATGGTGTTGAAAATATTGCAGATGTTGCCGGATTTTTAAATGGTGATTTGGAGTTAAAACCCATTTTTGTGGATACCGAAAAAGAGTTTTATGAGCAATTATTGTGCAATGATTTGGATTTTGTGGATGTTAAAGGACAAGAAACTGTAAAGCGGGCACTTGAAATAGCAGCGGCAGGAGGACATAATTTAATTATGATAGGACCTCCTGGTGCTGGTAAATCCATGATTGCAAAAAGGTTACCATCTATACTTCCGCCACTCACTCTGGATGAGGCATTGGAGACAACAAAAATTCATTCGGTAGCAGGGAAAATTCAGAATAATACTTCACTTATCACACAACGTCCTTTTCGAAGCCCTCACCATACCATTTCAGATGTGGCCTTAGTAGGAGGGGGGACGTATCCCCAGCCTGGAGAAATTTCATTGGCACACCATGGTGTTTTGTTTCTTGATGAATTGCCTGAGTTTAAACGTACTGTGCTTGAAGTTATGCGACAGCCTCTTGAAGATAGAGTGATTAGTATTTCAAGAGCTCGGTTTAGTGTAGATTATCCTGCAAGTTTTATGTTGGTGTCAAGTATGAATCCATGTCCTTGTGGTTACTATAATCACCCCGAAAGGCAGTGTGTATGTAGTCCGGGAGTTGTGCAACGCTATTTGAGCAAAATATCTGGTCCTCTTTTGGATAGAATTGATTTGCAAATAGAAGTGGTACCTGTGCCTTTTAAGGAACTTAGTAATGCATCAACATCCGAAAAAAGTCATGATATCCGAGAACGTGTGATCAAAGCCAGAAAGATTCAGGAAAAACGATATGCCGAAGATCAAAGTATTTTTTGCAATGCACAAATGACATCAAAACTTCAACGAAAATATGCTCATCCTGAAGAGAGTGCCATGAAAATATTGAAAAATGCCATGGAGAAACTCGATTTATCAGCAAGAGCATATGACAGGATTTTAAAAGTCGCCAGGACTATTGCAGATTTAGATGATAAAGAACAAATTGAGGCCAGTCATATGGCAGAGGCTGTACAATATAGAAATCTGGATAAGGCAGGATGGCTAGGGTAAACAAAATTGAAAAAGTTTTGTTTTATATCAATATCAAAAAAAGATATATGCAGGAGTTGATAAAGAATCAATAATGTATATTGAAGGTGCAATTCCCAATTACTTCTTTATTTTTGTAAAAAAATAATTAAATACTGAAATATGGCAGACGAGTTTACTACAAACAGCCTGATGGACCCTATTGGAAAACTTATGGGTTTACGTTATAAATCTCATCCTTGGCATGGGATTAATATTGGAATGAATGCTCCAGAGATTGTTACCTGCTTTATTGAAGTGGTTCCTACAGATACAATAAAATATGAAATTGATAAGGAAACCGGATATTTAAAGATCGATCGACCTCAGAAATACTCAAATGTTGTACCTGCATTATATGGTTTTATTCCGCAAACGTTTTGTGGAACTAAAATTGGAGAGTTTTGTTCTGAGAAATCTGGCCGTGAAGGTATTCAGGGAGATGGTGACCCGCTTGATATTTGTGTTTTAACAGAAAAAGAAGTTCCTCATGGAGATATCATAGCACAAGCAATTCCTATTGGCGGATTTAGGATGATTGATGGCAGTCAGGCTGACGATAAAATTATTGCCGTATTAAGAGGGGATGTTGTTTATGGAGATATCAAAGATATTGATGATCTTCCAGAATTGGTGATCAATAGATTAAAGCATTACTTTTTAACCTATAAAGATATGCCGGGACTTGATGCTGATTGTGAAATTACCCATATATATAAATCAGATGAAGCTAAGCATATTATTAAATTGTCAGCATTGGATTATGATTCAAGGTTTGATACTTTAAGAAGTGCATTGTCGAATTATTGATTCGAAAACTTATATCAATTAATAGTTAAGGCTTTTTGCATGATAATGTAGAAAGCCTTTTTTTGTAAAAATATCTTTCTGTTCATACAAATATTCAAATTTCCTGCGGTCGAAATTTTATCCTTATAACAAAATTACCTACTCAATTAATATCGATTTTTGGTATATAAAAGAGAGTCTCCTCTTTACTTTAATGTTGGAATTTCTTAACTTATTACCATTGTGTAATTTATTAATTGGAGGAATTGTTATGCCACTATCAAAACTGGAAACCTATCTTAGAAATAATGATGTTTCATTCAACAAAATTGTACACCACAAAACGTATACTGCTCAAAGAACAGCTGCTGACGCACATATATCGGGTAAAGAAATTGCCAAGACAGTAATTGTTAAGATTGAAGATCAAATGTGTATGATTGTGCTACCTGCTGATATGCAAATTGATTTAGGGATGCTTAAGGAGGCAACTGGCGCCAAGAATATTCGATTAGCTACAGAAATGGAATTTAAAGATTTATTTGAAAATTGTGAAGTTGGTGCTATGCCACCTTTCGGTAATTTATATGATATGCCGGTTTATGTTGCAGAGGCGTTGAAGGATGATGTGTTTATTGCATTTAATGCAGGCTCACATAGTTTGTTAATACAAATGAAGTATGTTGACTTTGAAAGATTAGTTCAGCCAACGGTTATGAAAATTGCCTATCATGCTAATTATTAGCCAGAGTTTTGCAAATAAATTTTGTATAAACCTGAGTTCGACATAAAATTTTGGATTCAGACCGCCTATAAATAGTGAGATTCAACTGAAAATTATGAAAGAATA
>JBNKGY010000262.1:0-5656 GCA_050290065.1 Marinilabiliaceae bacterium | reverse complement strand
TTTCATGATTTTCAGTTGAATCTCACTATTTATAGGCGGTCTGAATCCAAAATTTTATGTCGAACTCAGGTTAATACTTTCTGGAAAGTTAGGGTACGGTTCTAATTCCCTTGATGGTTATATAGAACCGTTTCTAAAGTTAACCTGCAATGATGTTGCTCCTCAAATGCCGAAATCTGGAACGGTTCTCTATAAGCATGCTGTCTATCAGAACCGTTCCTTAAATAACATCAAGCACATCTTGGGTATCAAACGTATTGCTAAATAGTGCCTGTCCATAAAGTCAGGTGTATGAACTAGAAAGTTTAAATACAAGGCGTGTGAAAAATTCAAACCGCAGTATTCTAGCGTATATGAGGATTTGGATTTTGAGCAACCAACGCAGCAGTTGGACTTTATGGACGAACACTAAATAACAACCAATTATACGCCCTTATTTATTATCGATTGCACCATATTGTAATATTCTCCTTTTTTTTGCATAAGCACCGAAGGCTTTCCCTCTTCCAATATTCCTTGCTTCCCTAATACAACAATTCTATCGGCCAAATGAATAGTTGACAACCGATGGCTGACGATAATAGCCGTACGTCCGTGAATTATGGATTTAAAATTTTCAATTAATTTTGATTCGGTATATACATCTAAGGAGCTGGTTGGCTCATCCAAAATAACTAATTGTGCATCGTTAAAAAAAGATCTTGAAAGTGCCACTCTTTGCCATTCTCCCTGGCTTAACATTTCACTATCCTTAAATAAATTACCCAAATTCGTTTCATAACCTTTAGGCAAATCACTAAATAATTGATCTATTCCAGAATTTTTGGCACTTTTAATGATATCAACATCTGCTTTCTGTCTGTTAATATTGCCAAACCATATATTCTCTCGAGCTGTTGTATTATATAGTAGAAAATCTTGAAATACAACACTTATATTGTTAGAAATTGATTCCTTAGTTATCATTGACAAATCAACACCGTCAATTTTTACAATACCGGATTCAGGCTCATATAAACCACATAGCAATTTTACTAAGGTTGACTTTCCTGATCCATTAGCCCCAACTAGAGCTATCGTTTCATTGGGTTGAATTTTAAGATTTACATTCTCAAAAACACTCCTGGAACTATTGGGATATTTAAAACTTAAATTTTCTATTGAAATAGAATTCTTAATAATAGGAAAATCAAAAGCCCTTTCGTGCGAATGTTTGATAACTTCATAATCCAGAAATTCAAAGAAATTATTTAAAAACAGACCATCCTCATACAATCCTGAAATACGACTTAGTAAATCTTGCAAAAATGAATGCCCTCTATACAATGCTAAAAAGAACATCACCATTTGTCCTTGTGTAATATCGCCATTTATGGCAACTTTTGAAATATAACCAAAAACTACTATTAAGGAAAGCGCAGTAATTAATTGCACTGCAAATTCATACTTAGTTTTAATTTTTAATAGAACATATTGTTTTTCTCTAAGAATGTTTTTTTGTTTTTCATATCTATTTTTAAATAAACCAGCCAAATTAAACAATCTAAGCTCCTTGGCAAATTGCTTACCAGTAAGCAATGTATTATAATAGTTAACACCCCTCTCCTTTTCTGTATGCTCTCGCTTGAGATTAAAAATTCTTTTGGAAAAATTCAATCTTATGAAAACAACGGGTATGGCTAAAAATATTAAAACAATTAACATGGCCCAGTGTAAATCAACCAATAGAACTGCAATCAATAGAAGAGTAACGCTATTTTGCATTAAACCTATAAATCCATAATAGATTTTTGAAGGTCGATATGCCGCCTCATTAACTGCACGGAAGTATATATTTTGAAAGTTAAAATCATCGTAATTTGCAAAATACAATTTGGTAGTGCGATAATGAATCAGATTTTGAACTGTATCATTAATATAGTATGAATGCTTTTCGCTTATTAAACCTGATACAGAACTTAATAATGCATTTAGTATAAAAACGCCTCCTGCAAAAATCAGTATTAAATAAAATGAACTTTGCTGAGACACATGTTCCTGGTTGGCAACAACATCTGACACTTGATCAACAAGCAGCTGAATAATATATATTAAAAGTAATGGTAATACACCTTTCAATAAAACGACAAAGCTATTAATGATGGTCCATTGAGGAGAACTTTGCCACACAATTTTTAATGATCGAAAAACAGAACCTGTATTTAATTTAGCCATTATATCTGATCAAAACTATCTTTATCGCCAAAAGATAACAAAAAGGAATCATGATTCGTCTAATTCAAAAAAAGTTTATACCAAATTCGACCGATAGGAAATGTAACGATCCCCATTATTGGTGATAAAAAAGCTATTGTTCTTTTTAAGATGCGTTTTTCGGTCCAGTTAATTTGAGCATCTTTTCTACGATGCTCAATAACAACACCATGAACATTCTGAAAGGAAATCTGTTTGTCTTTTTTAATTAATCCGTCCCCTTTGGTACGTACCTGAAGGTTAATATAATCGATTTTTATTAGACGATGTGCTATTAGTCTACTTTGTTGCGTAAAAACAATCACCTCACCAATTTTCAATTCACAATCCTTTAAGGGTTTTACTTTTGCAATATCGCCAGGTAAAAAAAAAGGAAACATGCTTAAGCCAAAAAGAGGTACATCAACACATAAGCCATCATGTAATAAAGAAATAAACGCATCTCCAAACAAAGCTCTATTGTTCAAACTCTTATTCATCCTCAAGTTGTTTTTTGATCATTTCAACAATATCTTTATCTGGTTTAAATCCCACCTCTGCCACTGGAACATTTTTTAAAACGTCTTCAACTAATTCAAGGTGATTTGTTATTAGTTCCGGATGATAAAACTGTTGAATAAAATTACCCAGTACTCTACCGTATGCTTTAACACCAGTAAGAGGTGTAATATAATTTTCCTTTGTTTGCTTGAGTATAAAAATTCTTTTCAGAATACCTTCTCTGGGATATTGTTGATAATAGGGCATTGGATTATTAAACACCCTAACGCTGCCTCCTGAAAACATCAGAATCAACCTATCATCATTAATTATTTGAAATCCTGATTCGGCCCAAAGCTTAGCCATTGTTGATTTTCCAATGCCTGATACACCTGTAAATATTACAGCAACATTATTCCACACCACACCAGAGGCATGTATCAACAAGCCTTTTTTCCAATGCAATAAATACAATAATAACAAAGAACCTAAAGGGTGTATAAGAGGATCAATAGAGATAGGTTTTACGTTTGATTTTTTGAGATCAACAAAGATTTGAACGTTAGAATGCTGACTAGATAATTTAGCGGCAATATTGGTAATTGTATCATGATCATTAAACTCTACTTTAAGAATGATCTCCTCACCTTTTTTATATATGAACCACTTATAATTTAAAAAATCGTTACTATCCGGTGTACCTGAAAAAACAAGTTGATATCCGTCATAAATCGATCCATTTGATACGGAATAAATCAACTTATAATCAACACCTTGACCTTCATTATTTGAAATACAATAATATTTTACTGAACTATTTTCATTAAGTAGTATTTTGCTACTAATAGAAGAAAATTCGAAGTGAAGTCCTGCTATTTTTAGTAAAAAGCTATTTTTAGCTTCGCACATTTATGTATTAGTTTGAATAATCCGGAGAACTACCACCAAAAGGATCACTTTCATATGATGGCGCGTTTGTTTGTACAGGAGTTTGTGACGTTGATTGAGACTCCATTGCACTCCCTGGCCCCGGAGGGGGACTAGTCATCATCACCAATGAAATCTCATAGTCAATTTCAGTTGCCTCCAATTGTGGTTTTATATATATTTTTTTCTTAGTCACTATTTCTTGCTTCAGCAATTAATCTTATACTTTCTTAATAACCCCTCTTTCAACAGCATCTGATATAAAAAGTTCAATATCTGTTTTTGCATTATCAACATCAACTTCATACTCATCGAGCAATGCATGATGTATCTGCTGTAATGATTTCTTTCCATCCAGTTGATCGTATATAAAAGTGCCCACTTCATTTAAAGTAAACACGTGGTTCATATCTGCAACATTATCAAATAATGGCACCAACACCTTTTCTTCACCAATACTTTTTTCAACAAAACGTTTACTTTTTGAGTAAACCAATGAAAAATCCATGTTTTTTTATAAATTAATGCACAAAAATATAAAAAATCACTTCGGTACAAACATTTTAATCAAAATAACTTACTTCGATTTGACAAAAGCTATAATCTTTCAAGTCAAACACTTCATTTATCTGATTAAAAAACAACTCTACTAAAAGGAGCCGCACTATGATCAGTAAATTCTTTTTGGACATACTTAAAATACCCTGTAACAGCGATCATTGCTGCATTGTCGGTGGTATACGCAAATTTAGGGATAAAGGTTTTCCATTTTCTTTTTTTTGCCAACATTTCAATTCCATTTCTCAACCCTGAATTAGCTGAAACACCACCAGCTAAGGTTATTTGATAAACTTTCAAATCTTTTGCAGCCTTATCTAACTTATCCAACAATATATCTACAATGGTTTTTTGTAAAGAAGCACATAAATCCTCCTTATTCTCCTCAATAAAGTCAGGATTATTCTTCAATTCATCTCTCAAAAAATACAAAAATGAAGTTTTTAATCCACTAAAACTATAATCGTAATCTTTAATTCTTGGTTTGGAAAAAACAAAGGCATCAGGATTACCTTCTTTTGCAAGCTTATCAATAAGTGGTCCTCCGGGATATGGCAACCCCATAACTTTTGCACATTTATCAAAAGCTTCACCTGCTGCATCATCAATTGTCTGGCCTACTATTTCCATTTCCATATAATCTTTCACCAAAACAATCTGGCTATTCCCTCCAGAAACCAATAAACACAAGAAAGGAAATTCCGGGTGATCTGTATCTTCATCCGGTTCTTTGATGAAATGTGCCAATACATGTGCATGCAAATGATTTACATCAATTAAAGGTATATTATTGGCAAGGGCAAAACCTTTGGCAAATGAAGTCCCTACCAAAAGTGAGCCCATTAATCCCGGACCACGAGTAAATGCAACTGCATCAATCTTATCTGCACTGACGCCTGCATCCTTTAATGCCTTGTCGACAACCGGAATAATATTTTGCTGATGAGCCCGTGAAGCTAATTCCGGCACAACACCTCCATACGATTGATGAACATCCTGATTTGCTATCTTATTGGATAAAATAGTATCATTTTTAAATACCGCTGCTGATGTATCATCACAAGATGACTCAATTCCTAATATATAAACGCTCATTAATTGTAATATTTAATTCTCAACTCCGTTGTTTTGATATAAATGGCAAAATTATTGATACAAGCTAATAATAGTTTTATCTATTAATGACCTTTTTATTTACTTTTGCAAAATAAAGCACAAAACTATTAAAAAATCCTATAAAATATTATTCTATTCGCTGTTGGCGTTTATATTATCTCCGTTATTAATCTATTTCATAATTTTAGTACCCGGGATTCAAAATGCAGCAGGAAATCTGATTACAAAAAGGTTATCAGAAGACCTTGGTGTGAACGTTTCAATAGGAAGCCTTCGATTTTACCCGATTAAAGAATTAGTTATCAATGATTTTTTAATTAAT
>JBNKGY010000261.1:0-5733 GCA_050290065.1 Marinilabiliaceae bacterium | reverse complement strand
AGAGCAGTAGATCGGTCATTTAATGAAAAAATTGTAATTCCCACTTATAAACAACAGTTTTCTTCGTCATATTTGCTTACCATAGCACGCTATGCCTTTGCAAATATTCCTTGAAACCAATTATTTATAAGCGGTCTGAGCCATTAATTTTATGTCGAACTGAGGTTATTAAGTTTATACAAGACACAAATTATTGCGATAAACGAGTGCAGAGCCAAGCTTGATTGAGCTATGCCGAGTGAAGCTATAATCATGAAATAAATTGAGGTATAGCCTTTGATACGACAATATTCTGTAACGCAGTATAAATTAACAGCATGAAATTATAGCGCTAATTTCATTGAGATATTGGTATAATATCTCAAATTTAATTTTAAACATATAACAAACTAAAAAGGCTGTCCTTTTTACGGAACAGCCCTAATATTTATCTGATAAGTAAAAACTCCGTTATTTCACCTCCCAAACATCTCCTGAATTTACTAATTCTTCAAAGGAATTTATAGTGGTTTTCTTTTGCACCTCATGCAACTGTTTTTCAACACATTCGTCATAATTCCGTTCTTTGACCGATCGAATAACACCCAATGCAACAGGCAGTTCCGGATATTCCATATTGGCCAGTTTTCGGTGAATATTATCATAATGACAATGGGCATCGTGCAGCAAAATATCCTCAATAGTATAGCCATCTTTATCAATGGTTACTGCTTTAAGTTGAAGTCCGTCTAACACCAACCCTTTATCTCTATTGGCACCAAACAACATCTTTTCTCCATGCCGAAGAACAATAGTTCTGTCCTCTTTATACTTTTTATCGGTGATGGCTTCATGTGTATTATCGTTATAGATAACACAATTTTGTAGAACCTCAATTATTGAAGTCCCAGTATGTGCGGCGGCTTGAGTCATCACCTCTATCGAAAGCTTTAATTCCTTATCAATGGTGCGAGCAAAAAACTGACTGCCAGCTCCTAAGGCTAACTGACCTGGTTTAAAAGGATCTTCAATCGTCCCGTAAGGAGAAGATTTGGAAATAAATCCGCGTTTTGAAGTTGGAGAGTACTGTCCTTTGGTTAAACCATAAATCTGATTATTAAAGAGAATGACATTGATGTCGATATTTCTTCGAATCAGATGAATAAAATGATTTCCTCCAATGGCCAGGGCATCTCCATCCCCTGTAATTTGCCATACGTGAAGTTTTGGGTTCGCCACTTTCACACCAGAAGCAATGGCCGAAGCTCGTCCATGAATGGTATGAAATCCATAGGTATTCATATAATATGGGAAGCGGGATGAACATCCAATCCCTGAAATTACAGCTACCTCATGAGGTTGTATATTCAACTTAGCCATGGCCTTCTGTACCGAATTTAATATGGCATGATCGCCACACCCCGGACACCAACGTACGCCAAGCTTACTCTTAAAGTCTGTATATGTTAATTGGCTATTATTACTCATTGTTTTATTCCTCCAGTAATTTTTTAAACTCATTTTTTAATTCAACCACCGTAAAAGGAAGTCCCTGAACCTTATTAAACTGATGGTAATGTATCTCAGGAAAGTTCATGCGAAGATAATTGGCGAACTGCCCCATATTTAATTCACAAATCAGTACTTTTTTATAGGATTTAAAAATGTCAATTGTGTTTTTAGGCAGTGGATTAATATAATTAAAATGTGCCAAGGCTACTTTTATTCCCTCTTCATTCAATAACTCTTCAACAGCAGTAAATAAATGACCAAATGTACCACCCCAACCTATAACTAAAAGATCACTATCGGCACTTCCTAAAATATCCTGATCTGGTATATGGTTCTCTATATTCTTTATTTTTGAAGCACGAGTATCCACCATCTTCTGATGGTTTACACCATCATAGGAAACTCCACCTGTTTGTTCATCTTTCTCAAGCCCGCCAATTTGGTGCATCAATTTCGGTGTACCCGGTTTGGCCCAACTTCGAACCAAAGTTTCAGGATCACGCAAATACGGCAGCCATTGATCGGCGTCAATTTTTACGCTGTTGGGTACAATGTCAGGGTAATCAGCTAAATTAGGTATTTTCCATGGTTGAGTACCATTTGCTAAGAAACCATCAGTTAATAATATTACGGGAGTCATATGCTCTACAGCAAGTTTGGCAGCGTAAAAAGCATATTCAAAGCAATTAATAGGGGAAGATGCAGCCATCACCACACAAGGGCTTTCTCCATTTCTGCCGTATAAAGCCTGCATTAAATCCGATTGCTCAGTTTTGGTAGGTAATCCTGTTGAAGGTCCACCTCGTTGCACATTCACAATTACTAATGGTAGCTCGGCAATCACTGCCAGACCAATGGCTTCTCCCTTTAATGCCAAACCAGGACCTGAAGTTGATGTCACAGCTAAATCTCCTGCAAAACTAGCCCCAATAGCAGTACAAATACCTGCTATCTCATCCTCAGCCTGAAATACTTTTACACCCAGGTCTTTTCTGGCAGATAATTCCTGAAGTATTTCTGTGGCCGGAGTAATCGGATAAGAACCTAAAAACAATTCGAGCCCTGCTTTTTGAGCTGCAGCTATTAAGCCCCAGGCCACCGCTGTATTACCATTTAAATTACGATATTTGCCTTTTTTAATGGAAGCTGGATTAATATGATAGGAAGGAGTTACAGCCTGTATAATAACACCATAATTATACCCTTCTCTTAACACTTTAAGATTGGCCTCCACAATAAGTGGCTTCTTAGCAAATTTCTTTTTAATAAACTCACTGGTATGTTCCAGTGGTCGATCAAAAAGCCAATAAACTAACCCTAAAGCATACATATTTTTGCTTCGCAGAATACTTTTATTATCCAAACCCATGTCCTTTAAACTCTCCTTTGTCAACGTGGTGATTGGTGCCTTTATGATATTATAATCTCCTAACTTATCCTCAGTTATTGGATCATCAGTAGTATATCCTGCTTTTTCAAGATTTCGAGCATCAAAACTATCTACATCCATAATAATAGTAGCTCCAGGCTTCACCCACTGTGCATTCGCTTTCAATGCAGCAGGATTCATAGCCACCAAAACATCTGCATAATCACCAGGAGTATATACTTCAGTATGACCAAAATGCACTTGAAAACCAGAAACACCACCAATGGTTCCCTGTGGAGCTCGTATTTCTGCCGGATAGTCAGGAAAGGTTGAAATATCATTTCCAAAAATAGCTGAGGTATTGGAGAATAAGGTTCCCGTTAGCTGCATCCCATCACCGGAATCTCCAGAGAATCGCACAACTACCTCGTCACGTTCGATTACTTTTGAACTTCTGCCCATAATAATTCTAATTCTGTAAAAAGTTGGATTTTTCTTTAAGTCATTAAGATAACTGAAATATAACCGATTTAAAAAATTATCAATCTAAAATGATAATGTACCCTTTAAAAAACAATTCAGAAATCATAAAGTTTCTGTTGCGTTAAATTTGATAATAAAGGTATATAGTATGCAATAACAAAAGCTTGACGAACGTCAGCTCTTGTTATGAAAATCAACATTTTAATCATAAAAATAAACTAACAAAATCCAATCCAAAAATCTCTATGTTAAGATTAATAGTTTAATATGTGTATCCAATTCATGTTGATTTACTCAATTGAAAGTCAAAGAAATTTTTAACAGAACGAATCTAACCTTAAAGTTAGTCCACAATTGTATCATCATGTCTATTTTAATATCGTTACAAAAAACCCTATTTTTGTATTTTAAAATAGATAATATGGCATTAATTAAAGAAGTAAGAGGGTCTACTCCAAAATTCGGTAAAAACGTATTTTTAGCTGAAAATGCTACGATTATAGGAGATGTTGAAATGGGTAACGACTGCAGCATATGGTTTAATGCAGTTTTACGTGGTGATGTTAACTCTATAAGAATTGGAAATAAGGTGAACATACAGGATGGTTCTGTATTACATACTCTATATCAAAAATCAACCATTGAGATTGGTGATAACGTTTCTATTGGTCACAATGTAACCATCCATGGAGCAAAAATTAAAAACGATGTATTAGTAGGTATTGGAGCTACAGTTCTGGATGACGCAGTTATTGGCGAAAATTCTATTATTGCAGCAAATTCATTAATCCTTAGTGGAACAATTGTTGAATCGAACAGTATTTATGCTGGCGTTCCTGCAAAAAAGGTGAAGGATATTGAACCTGAACAAACCAAGGAGATGATCGAAAAAATTGCCAATAACTATTTAATGTATTCCGACTGGTATAAATAGTAACAGAACTAATTAATGTTTTTATTATAAATCCGGTTTAAACCGGATTTTTTTATTCTCATAACTTCTGATTACAAATGAATATGGTTCACCTGGATATCCTGATTTAAAAAATATCCGGCAGTTTGCTTAAACTTCTCTACATTTTCAGTAGTGTAAAAAGTAACAGATGACCCTTTACTGCATTTTTCGTCTATTTCAGGGTGTCTGCGCAGATAATCTTTCAGGCTTTGGGCCACAATGTCACCTTGGGTTAAAACGGTGCATTTCTCAGGCATATATTGCTTAATTTTATGATGCAATAACGGATAATGCGTGCATCCCAATATTACTGTATCAATATTACTGCATTGAGAAAAAAGATGATCAATATTTTTCTTGATAAAATAATCCGCACCGGGGGAATCTCCTTCCCCATTTTCAACTAAAGGAACCCACATAGGACAAGCCTCCTGAAAAACTTCAAAAGCATCAGACTGTTTTTTTATTTCCATTGGATAAGACAATGACTGAACAGTACCACTCGTTCCTAGCACACCTATTTTATTTGTTGTAGTATATCTGGATACAGCTTCTACGCTTGGCCTTATCACCCCTAAAACTCTTCTGTCCGGGTCAATATTTGGCAAATCTTTTTGTTGAATTGTTCTTAAGGCTTTAGCTGAAGCTGTATTACAAGCTAAAACAATTAAATGCACACCCATTGAAAACAAAGCTTTAACAGCCTCCAATGTATATTCATACACCACATCATAGGAACGTGTACCATAAGGAGTACGTGCATTATCCCCTAAATAGATAAAATCATACGCAGGCATTTGTTCTTTCAATTTATCAAGAACGGTTAGCCCACCATAACCTGAATCGAAAACCGCAATAGGTCCTTTAATTGTGTTCATCATAAAGCATAAAAAAAGGATGGTTATACAATAACCATCCTTCAAATATAATAAGATTGTATATTATCCTACATCTTAGTTAGTAGCTAATTTTGCTTTCACTAATTCTTCCACATCCACACTTTTATCAGAATGATAAATCACCACTCTTGAACTTACGTCGAAAATATAAATAAAACCATTTTCTGCACCTACTTCATCAATGGCTTTTTGTACACTCTCAATAATAGGTTGAAGAAGTTGTTGTTCCTGCTGTTGTAGGTTTTGTTGTGCTAACTGTTGAAAGTTTTGCACACGTGTATTAATTTCCTGAATCTCTTTTTCTTTGGTGGCACGAATTAATTCAGGAAGAGAATCTCTTTTCTCCATGTAATCAGTATACTTGGCATCCAACTCTTCAGACATCACCTTTAAATTCTGATCTAACTTTTGCGCTTCAGCCTGTAGTTTTTTATCCGCTTCCATTTTCGCAGGAAGTTCTGCAACTAATTTTTGAATATTTACGTGACCAAACTTTAATTCCTGTGCAATGGCGCTTGAACAAACAAAGATAGTCG
>JBNKGY010000260.1:0-5745 GCA_050290065.1 Marinilabiliaceae bacterium | reverse complement strand
TTTCGCAAACATTCCTTGAAACTCAATATTTATAAGCGATTTGAGCCATTAATTTTATATCGAACTCAGGTTAATAGGGCGATTAAAATATTTAAAATCATGTATTATTATGTCTTTGTAATTTTATTTACTTCCAAATTTTGAGTATCGTATTGGAGTAATATAGCACTATACTTGTTTTTTTAATGTGAATTATTAATGCTAATGTGTTCTACAATTTTTTTCTTGCGAGGATAAGCTTCCAATGCTTTCTCAATAACAACTAATGCTTTTTTTAAGTCCTCTTCATTTAATACATAGGCGATGCGTACTTCATCTTTTCCCAAATACCTACTGCTATAAAACCCGGACCCCGGAGCCATCATCACAGTTTGGTTTTCGTACTCAAAGTCGCTTAATATCCATTGGCAAAAATCATCTGAGTCTTCTACCGGAAGTTTAGTCATTGTATAAAAAGCACCTTTCGGAACTAAAGAATGTACACCAGGTATTTTATTTAAACCTTCCACTAATACATTTCTTCTGTTAAGATATTCGTTATATACAAAATCGGTATATTCATCAGAGGCATCAAGAGATGCGCATGCTGCTATCTGGCCAAGTAGCGGAGGACTCAGTCTTGCCTGTGCAAATTTCATTGCAGATTCAATTACATTTTTGTTTTTGCTAACTAACGTTCCAATTCTAATTCCACATTCACTGTATCGTTTACTAACCGAATCAATTAATACAACGTTATCTTCTAAACCTTCCAGTTTTAAAGCTGAAAAATGAGTGTATTCGTCATAACAAAATTCTCTGTAAACTTCATCAGATAAAAGGTATAGATCGTGCTTTAAAACAATGTCTCTTAATTGATTAAGTTCTCTTTCAGAGTATAGGTATCCTGTAGGGTTATTAGGATTACAAATAAAAATACCTTTCGTTTTTGAGGTAATTAATTTCTCAAACTCCTCAATGGGAGGTAAGGCAAATTCGTCCTCAAAACGAGAGGTGATTGGTTTGATGTTTATACCTGTAGCTGTTGCAAAACCGCTGTAATTAGCATAAAATGGTTCTGGTATAATGATTTCATCACCAGGATTAAAGCAACAGAAAAAAGCAAAAATAAACGCTTCAGATCCACCGGTGGTCACCATAATATCTTCCTTGTCGACATCGATGTCAAATCTTTTATAGTACTTCGTAAGTTTATTTCTGTATTCCGGTATTCCTGCCGAATGACTATATTCTAGTATTTTTCTATCAATGTTTTTAATTGCATCTAAGGCCACTTTAGGTGTTTCAATATCTGGTTGACCAATATTTAAATGGTACACTTTAACCCCTCTTTCTTTTGCTGCGTCAGCAATTGGAACAAGTCTTCTTATTGGCGAAGAGGGCATATCAACTCCTCTTTTTGAAATAGATGGCATAAATTAATTTATATTTTAATTGAAAATAGGTTGTAAAAATACCTAAAAGCTGTCATTTATCATCTTTTTTTAAGTGATTTTCAAAAAAAACATTCAGAATTTATCATAAAAGTACCATAAGTATAATTCTATATTGTAGGATTCAATACTAAACTTTACTTTTATATTATAAATTAAATTTTTCCAAACAAAACTTTATTTATGTATTCAAATCAACCTATTCGATCAAAATTTACCTTAATCATCCTCTTGATACTTTGCTATTTTTCGATTACAGAAGCCCAGGAAATTAAAGGCGTTATATCATCCGGTGATGGTAAGCCAATTCCCTTTGCATCTATATATATTAAAGAACTAACTACTGGTACAACTTCAAATTTAGAAGGAGAATACAGCTTGGAATTAGAACCAGGAACTTACACCATATTTTTTCAGGCACTGGGGTTTACACGAGTTGAAAAGAAAGTTGTATTGAATTCAAAAAATATTGAGGAAAATATCACCCTAACCAGTCAGGATTATAGAATTAAGGAAGTTAGAGTATATTCAGGTAATGAAGATCCGGCTTATTCCATCATGCGTAAATCAATTAGTTTGACTCCTTATTTTTTACGTCAGGTAAAACATTACAAATCTAATGTTTATTTAAAAGGTGGTTTTGATATGAACAAAGTTCCCCGATTATTCCGGAAACAATTAAAGGAAGAAGGAATTGTGGAGGGGAAATCATATGTCGCAGAGTCTATCAATGAAATCGTTTTTGATTCTCCTAATAAGTTTACTCACAAACAGATTTCCAAGCGATCAACTATACCTGATGACAATGAGAATCAGGTAATGCAATTTATCAATTATAGTTTTTATGACTCTGATAATGATTTAGCAATTACGCCTCTGGCTCGAAATGCATTTTCATTATATCGCTTTAGATATGAGGGTTTTTTTCAGCAAGGAGATCATTATGTGAATAAAATAAAAGTCACTCCCAAGAGGAAAAATCAAAAGCTTTTTGAAGGATATATCTATATCGTGGATGGATTGTGGAATTTACATTCATTGGATCTTGTTAATGAACAGTTTTTTGGTAAGATACGTGTTCATCAGGTACTTGAACAAGTTGAGGGGAATGCATGGTTGCCTGTGAGTCACCACTTTGATGTTGATGTGAAGGTTATGGGATTTAATGTTACTGCTAATTATGGCGGATCGGTGAAGTATAATGAGGTTGTGTTGGATGAGGAGTTACCAGTGCCACAATCACTCATAGAAGCCTACCATAAGAGTGAGGAAGAAGAGGAATCCATTGTAGAAGAGGAAGAGGTACAACCTATTAAAGCACAATCAAAGATTGAGACTTTAATGGCTAAAGAGGATATGTCAAACAGGGAAATGATGAAGCTATCCAGATTGCTTGAAAAAGAAAATAGAGAAAAGGAGAGGGAGGGCAAAGGGTTGCAGTTAGATTCATGGGAAGATACTTATAAAATTATTAAGGACACTGTTGAAAGAGATTCTGTGGATTGGAATAAGATAAGACCTATTCCGTTAAGCAAAAAGGAGATTGAGAGTTTTGGGATTAGAGATTCTGTTACATTGGCAAAGTCAGGTGTGAATCCTGATAGTCTAAAGAAAGAAAAACAAAGAAGCAAAGCAGGCATACTATTAGGAGGGTTAATGACAGGGAGGAAATATTATGTGGCAGATTCAGCAATAACCATCCGCCATAAAGGATTATTTACACCCAATGTTATTGATTTTAATAGTGTTGATGGATGGAGTTTTGTACAGGACTTTGTAATGCGTTATCGTTTTAAGGAAGATAGTAAACGAATTGACTTTATTCCCCAATTAAAGTATTCATTTGGAAATAAACAGCTAATGTGGAAATTCAATTCCTATTTTCATACTAATTTTATAAATCATACCAAATTTGAGATTAGTGCTGCCAATATAAGTTCAGATTTTAACGACGTAAATGGAATAGCTCCATTCATTAATTCAGCTTCATCTCTTCTATTTAAAGAAAACTATATGAAGCTGTATCAAAATAAATATTTAGGTTTTGGATTCCGGACTGATATTGCCAATGGGTTGCAATTAAAGTTGGGAGTACAATATAAGGAAGCCGGGATGCTTCAGAATTCTACCGAATATTCCTTCTTTAATGAGGATAAGGTTTATCGACCCAATGAAGAAATTGCTTCAATCAATACTAACGATATAGTTCAGAATAAAAAGATTTTTCAGCTAGAATCTGAGATATCTTATACTCCTAAATATTATTATCGGATTAGTAATGGTGTGAAGCGCATGGTAGAATCCGATTATCCTACCTTTACATTAAAATACAAAGGTGGTTTTGATGGTATATTCAATACGAATTCACGTTTTGATTTATTGGAGTTTAGTGTAAAACAGGACATTGATTGGAGTTTTATGTACAACTTAAACTATGAGCTTCGAACAGGTTATTATTTTTCAAACTCTTCCATGCATTTTTCTGATTATACGCATTTTAATACCAGTGAAGTACCTGTTTCATTTAAAGACTGGAAACGCAACTTTAATTTGTTGAATGATTATGAATACAGTACGAAAGAATGGTATCTGGAAGGACATTTAAGTTATTCAACACCTTATTTGATAGTGAAAAATATTCCGTTTTTACAAGATAAACTATGGAATGAGAATCTATATTTACATCATCTGACTCAGCCTGATTTTAAAAATTATAATGAGCTTGGATATGGAATCAGTCAAATATTTCTATTAGTAAATGTAGGTGTATTTGCGGGTTTTGATGATTTTGAATATTCAAATTGGGGTGTGAGGTTAAGTTTGAAATTTGGAGAGTTGTAGTATAATGAGAGCTATTGTTTTAATTATCTTTTGTATTTCTGTTATAAATATATATTCCCAAAATAAAATTGTTACTGGTCGGATATATAATCAGGAAGGAGAAATTTTAAATGGAGTTTCAGTTTGTCAGGAGAATACATTTAATTGTTATTTTTCTGATTACATGGGAGTTTTCCATGTATTGATGGATCCTTTTGAAAGTAATTTTCTTGTAATACAGGAAAAGGGGTATAAAAAGTTAATATTGGAAGTTTCAGATACATTGTGTTTACCTTTGAAAATTTTTCTAGAACAAGATGAGTTAGGTAAAATTGAGCAAACAGAAATGGTTGTTCATACACAAAACAAACCCAGGAGAAATGTTGATGTTAGTGTATTTTGGTCCTTTAAATTGGAATACACTCCAATGCATTATAAAGAATTTATACCTCAAATAGGAGAATATAATGTTGATGTTTTAAATATGTATAATTTGGTTCCCGGTGTAGAAATAGGATTTAACTTCAACAGAATATATGGAGGTATTGAGTTTGGGGGCTTAAATAATATTCTTGATGAAAATAATGATTCAATGAATGTTGAGCTTAATAGAACTAAATGGAGTTTTAGTTTCGGTTATAATGTGTTGGAATCAAGGAGGTTTACTATTACACCGAATGTGGCATTAAAAGTTAATAGGAGTCGAATCATTAATTTTGCAAAAGAGGACCAAATACAATTAGAAGATTATATAGAAGAAAGAAATCTTGATATTAGGTTTAATCAACTAATTGGGTACGCGGGCGTTGATATTAGTTATAATATGTTTCCCAAAAATGCCATTTTTTGCGAATATTATTCAATAGGTGGCTATGGGGGATATATTACTAAAATTAATAATGAGCCATATGTATATTCTTTGCGTAGCAGATTACGTACAAATAGTCGAATAGGAATAGATAATTATGAGTTTGGATTCTTCTTCAGATTAAATTATTAAAAACAGTTTTCTTTATCAACTGCTAATATTTAAATCAAATCCTCTGAGTCTTTGTGTCTCTGTGTTTCTTATTTTTTATATTTTTGCAGCTTATTATTCATTAGTAAATAAAGTTAGATAATATTTTATAAGGTTGATGATATGTAGTTGAGTTTATATATCTCTTATTTAAAGTGTGTTATCTAAAAACATAAATAATTAAACATGGAATTAGCAAGTACGTACAATCCCGCTGAAACGGAGGACAAGTGGTATAAGTATTGGATGGATCAAAATTATTTTCACTCAGAACCTGATGAAAGAGAGCCATACACAGTCGTCATACCACCACCAAATGTCACCGGGGTTTTACACATGGGGCATATGCTGAATAATACAATTCAGGATATTTTGGTTCGTCGTGCACGTATGTTAGGTAAAAATGCTTGCTGGGTTCCAGGTACCGACCATGCTTCTATTGCTACTGAGGCTAAGGTAGTTAATAAGCTTAAG
>JBNKGY010000259.1:0-5818 GCA_050290065.1 Marinilabiliaceae bacterium | reverse complement strand
TATTGTAAATCAATCATTTACTGATTTTTGAGCTCGCTAATTTTAATCGAACTCAGGTTATAATTAAAGTAACAATGAAAACGAAAATAAAAGCAGCAGTTATATCTCTTTTTTTATTAGTCTCCATGGCACACCCCGGAGGACATGGACTAAAAAAAGAAGACATAAAGAAATGGACTATTAAAGGTGAAAAAACTGTTTATGGATCTTTTTTGACTCTAAGAGGGAACCATGTTTATCTGGAAGATGAACATGGAAAAATAAGCCATATAAACCTGATAGATTTTTCAGAAAAGGATCAACTGTTTATACAAAAAAGGGTTGAGAAAATAAAGGCTCTGAATAGTTATTCCTCAAATCACCATTCGCATTCAAAAAAGGAAACATCTCATATTCTTATCTGGATATTAGCAGCAATTATTGCTATAATAGTAGTATTATTCCTATCAAAAAAGAAATGGGTAAAATATATTTCCGGTAGCATAACATTACTACTTATACTCTATTCCTGCAGTAAAAATGAGAATCTTTCTCCTGATCATATATTATCCGAAATAGCAAAAGCTTATGATATTGACTTTTTACGTAAAACATTCTCCAGTTTCAGCAATGTAAGCTATGTTGACTCCGATGAAAAATATTTTTACGTGGAATCAAATGGAATTCCTGATCACCCGATGATGGTGGGTATAACAGCATGGATCGAAAGAGTTCCAACACCGTTCAGATATCAGTATTCTGACAATGACAGAGACAATATGGCCTGGGCCATACCCCTTATACCTGAATATGAAGAAGAAAACAATATTGAAATCATTAATGAATTGCAGCGAGGAGCCATTGCCATTTCAGCAAATGGAATACCTGTGTTCAACCCATACAATGCTAGTGGTGAGCTTTCATGGGAAATAGGTGAGTTGGATGCCTACGGTGGTCATTCGGGCAATGGTGACGATTACCATTATCACTACCCTCCGGTACACCTGGCTTCAAAAACCAATAGATACCCCATAGCTTTTGTGCTTGATGGTTTTCCGCTCTATGGATTTACTGAACCTGATGGTTCGCAAGTCACCAATCTGGATGAACATTTTGGGCATGAAGACGAAAATGGATATTATCATTATCATGCATCGCAAACAGCCCCTTACATGACTCCTTCATTACGTGGAGTAGTTACAGTAGATCAGGAAGGCATTCAGCACAACCAAATAGAACCACAGCCTGTGGCCTCTACCGTAAGAGGATTGAAAGACATTGTATTAGTGGGAGGCACTGACAGTCATGAAATTACTGGTTTAGAAATGAATAACTCGAACAATGGCTATAAGCTGTCATATAGAACCACTACCAACAACATAGCTAAAGATGGCACCATTGATTATAGTTGGGATAACTCTGGCTTGTTCACTTTTACCTTTACAACAGATATTACTAAACCGTCAAATACAAGTTCATTTACTTATCAGGGAAATCCGGGTGAAATTCATCCGGGTGCTTATGGTTATCATTAGGGAGAAACTACTTACATAATCGGCGTGCGACTTTGAGTTGCTCGCCGATTATGCTTACATCTAATTGAAAAAAATGAATGATTCAGGATAGATTAACAATCCTGAAGTTGCTAATCGCTGATTTTCCATCGTTGACCTTCAAATGTTATACCAATCAGAACTATAAATGCGCCGGTATAATGCCGGGCTAAATTCAAACTGCTTTAGGAACGAAGTGAACTAGAAGTAGCTTGAATTTTATTCGGTATTAGCTCGCTAGTCCTACAAAATTCGCCATTTATATCAATCTGAAACATTGTTCTATCGAATACTTTAAAAATAAATAGGTAATGAGTTAAATTCTAGAATTTTAATTGAACTCAAGTCATTACTATCCTTCAATCAACAGCCAAAATACTTAATTAGGTAAAAAAATACTAAAATAATTCATTTTGGAGGTTGGGTATTATATAACCTTGTTCGTAATAGCTTCAACTAAATGTCAGAAACTAAATTAATACATAATAATGGCAACAAAAATTACTCAATTACTCCTGCCGCAAATGTTTGCAGCAAGAAGGGGATCAGATCCGAAAATCGATAGGCATAAACGACCTCATCTTCTCAAAACTTATTTAAAAGCAGTCATCCTGCTGTTTAACATGGCTTTTATAGGTTCAATAAATGCCCAACCCACCAGGCACGGGGCCCTCGATTTAACCAACCAGGAGGGCGATGCCATGATTATTAAGGGCTACACCCTTGGCAATACGTCAGTAAGTTTGGCCAATACGCCATTTACTATCGAAATGTGGGTAAAGATGGCTGCTAATAGTGGCAATGAAATGGTTTTGTTCAAGCTTGATGGAGGCCCTTATAAAGTGAGCCTGTCCTGGTCGTCCGATCATTTTTTACTGGAGGCAGAAGGCGGTGAGCTTAATAATTATTGGCGGGATATAGAATTGAGCACTCCCGATTTTTTAGATACATGGAACTATGTTTCTTTTACTTACGATGGAGAAAATGGCATCAGGATTATGGTAAACGATAAATCCTATTGGAAAGCGCTGTTAGATGAAAACAATGCCCCCATTTCAAACCTGTTCCCCGGTATATATCCAAAATTATATATTGGGGGCCAACAATTAAGAAACGGTTCTTTAGGAAAAATGTATGTTGGGGAAGTTAGGGTATGGCGGACAGCCCTTACAAGGGAGGTGCTTTATGAATATCACAATGAGGCGGTAAACCTTAGCCACCCGAACTGGAATAAACTATACAGGTATTACCTTTGTACCAGTGAATATACCGAAGAGGGCAAAGTATTACTGCCAAACCTTGCCCCTTCATCTTACCTTGGAAATTTTGCAGATGCTGGCGTATCAGACAACATTAACAACCGGGTGGTAAACAATCAATATCCACCGATATATCCACCACGTATAGCTAAAAACACATTCAATGTTTCAGCCACGGCAAGTACTTGCGGCTTAGATACTATTTGGGTAAACTGGAGTAATTTTGGAGATAAAATAACGTACAAGTATTTGTTAGGGCACGAAGTATATTACGAACTGACAAGGGAAGACGATACATCAAATGTTTTATACGATGGACAAAGTACGGCTTATACGGACATAAATGTTACAAGTGGCGACAAATTCCGATACAAAATAAGGGCATACTGGAATATAAACGGCACTAAATATTATTCGAAAGACGAACTATGGAGCAACTATGGGATGGTGAAAAATCATTACAATGCCCCTGTCCTAACTGCCACAAACGATAATTGTGATGGCACCATCACTTTAGATTGGACCGCCAACTATACCTCGCCAGCCTGGACTATTCAGCAATCTACCTTCAGTGATTTTTCGGATGGCGTGCTTACCTTAAGTGCCAATTTAGACGGAAGTAAAAATAGCTACACCGATACGCCTCCAAAGATAAACACAAATTACTACTACCGTGTTATTGCTTCCGGAATAGATGAAAATGGATGCGAAGTGGATGCTACCTATTCTTCCATTGCAACAGGCTATTCGGCTGATTTACCATCTCCTCCAAATAATGTAACAGTTACACCAGATACAGATGCTGGAGAAATTACCATATTGTGGACACCAAGTGATAATAGTGCCGATTCATGGGTTGTGAAACGTACCGACGAGGATGGCACCAACCCAGTGGAATTTACGAATATTACTACGACTTCATATACCGATAATACAGTAGTTTCTTGTAAAGTATATAAATACTCAGTAGGTGGAGTAAATGCCTGTTATGCCGGAAAGTACTTCGAAACCAAGTCTGCATCCATAAGTACTACCGACCTGGACAATAAATTAAGTTTTCTGGATGCTTCAAAAGGTTATTATGGCGATGGCGTGCAGTTAAAATGGGGAATCAACGGTACATTTTCTACCATCAATGGTTTTATTCTGGAGCGTTCTGAAATGGGAATGGACAAGTACGAAACCATTGCTTCATTTGATAATTTACAGGAAACCTATAAAGATGAAACAGCTTTAGGGGGCATAATGTATGATTACCGGATTCAGGCGACTGCGGCTTGCCTTGAACAGGTAGTTTATTCTAATGATGAAACTGACTTAGGATTTACCATTCCATTTGGCGTGGCCAACGGACATATTGAGTA
Source organism: Marinilabiliaceae bacterium (assembly GCA_050290065.1). Classification (GTDB taxonomy): domain Bacteria; phylum Bacteroidota; class Bacteroidia; order Bacteroidales; family Marinilabiliaceae; genus Saccharicrinis. Next base: position 1,663 of record JBNKGY010000259.1, on the reverse strand, counting down.
CCAAGGTGGCAATGCGGTTAAAAACGTTAAAGTAAATATTGAACCCAAAGAGGGGCTGAATGGCAAGAGCCTCTATTTTGATGGAAATAATGACTATGTAAAAATTGATAACTTTAATGGTGTTGAAGGAAATAACTCCAGAACCATTGAAGCCTGGGTAAAGATGCCAATCAACAGCCGTTCGCAAACCATGCTATATTATGGTTATTGGGATGTAAATACTTTTTATCAAAATGTGATGTTAGGGGTAGACAACTTTGGCAACCTTGAGTTTAATATGCGCGGAAGTGGGGTAACTGTTGAAGCTGAGCTAAACGATGGCCAATGGCATCATGTTGCCTGGGTGGTGCCTGAAGGCGCAAGTGTTATTGGCGATGTAAAAATGTATGTAGACGGCGAGCTGGATACACTTGTGGAAAGTACAGGGTATGGGCCAATTAATACGGTTTCAACAGGTGAATTGTATATTGGTAGCGATATTGGTTTCTCTGAAAAATATTTCCGAGGATACATTGATGAAGTACGCTTTTGGGACAGAGAACGTACTGATGCTGAAATCGAACATAATTACAACCGCCTGCTCAACGGAAACGAAGATGGCTTAATCGGATATTGGCGCTGCGACGAAGGCGTGGGCAACAAAATATACGATGCTTCAAAAACAGGTTCAACTTTTAATAAACATGACGGTGTGTTTGTAAATGGGGTAAACTGGACAGATGAAACACCATCGGGCGACCAATTGAGCCTGGCAGCAACCACCGATGAATATGGTGATTATAGTGCCGATTACATCCCCTATCGTCAGGGCGGAGAACTTTATAGGGTAACCCCAAGCCTGGGTGTACACGAGTTTTCACCTAATTCAAGAACCATTTACCTGGGCGATGGCGATGCGACCCAGAACAACCTCGATTTCACCGATATTTCATCATTTAATGTAAGTGGTAAGCTTACTTATTACAACTCTACCTTCCCTGTTGAAGGAGCTCAACTATTAATAGATGGAGATCCTGCAATTGGTTCAGATAAAAGTATTGTCACAACCGATGCAACAGGTCATTTTACAGTAAATGTACCTATTGGCTATCACTATATTTCTGTGGAAAAGGGAGGGCACGTTTTTTCTTCGGGCTATTTTCCACCTAAAAAAGCATCAGGTGAGTTCAATTATTATGAATTCAACGACGACCTGGACGGTATCGAATTTATTGACAGTACCCTGGTTAAGGTATCAGGACGCGTTGACGGGGGAACAGTAGAAGGTGAAAAAGAAGTAGGTTTTGGTCTGTCAACAAATAATGTGGGTGTTGCCGATGTTATTTTTAAAGCCCAAAATGAAGCCTACGACCTGGATACAAGCGATTCAACGATATTCTCTATAAAAACATTGCAAACAGATGCAAGTACCGGAGAGTTTGAAATTTACCTGATACCTGAAAAATTTGAAATACAAAAAGCCGGCAACGATAACTATGCTATCAACGTAAATGATTTGTCAACACTTGACTTATCCAATTCGCTCGCCCCGGTTACCGTTTACGACAGCACGCTGGTAGAAGACTCTTCCGGCGATTATTACCTGGTTGATTCTACATGGTATAACCACAAGTTAAACTTTGTAATCAGGGAAACACCTAACATAGAATTAACAGACCTGAAC
>JBNKGY010000258.1:0-6022 GCA_050290065.1 Marinilabiliaceae bacterium | reverse complement strand
CACTTGATGAAGGCTTTCCTTTTGCATCAGTGTTTCTGTTTAAAATGTACTCTGTGTGTAATACGTCGAATTCTTTTCCTGCGAATTCAAAACTAGCTCTAAAAGATCCCATAACTTTCTTTTTTTTGGGTTAAATAATTAATTAAAAAATACTTTTTTGAGCTTTCTCAATAAAAAAAGAGAAAGCTTTAAACAACATAAAACCTTCTCTTTTTTTATTTTTTGGCGCCATTCTATAAGAAGAAAGAAGATAACAAATATTGCCTATGTTATCACGAATATATAATTTATTTTCTTTTCAAAAAAAACTTTAAGCTATTTTTTTTATTAATTATCAACAACTTAACCACACCAATTCCTCCTATAACTCTTGAAAACATTAGTGGTTTCTGTCGTGAAAAATATTTATTTTTTTTTCTTATTAATACTTTTAATTTAAAACCACGTATCTTTTAAAGTAAGTGACGTTACTTCATATTTTTCATCTTCAGGAGGCAAGAATCCGTCTCCTTTTTCGTTGGTAAGCATGCATACAACTTTACCATTAGCAAAGGTAAATTCATACCATTGGTTGGCAAGTACTGCTTCTTTTTTTCCAAAAACACATGGATTCTTTTACCACCCACCAATACGTTCACGTTCTGCTTGCTGCTCAGGGGTTGCTTCAGGGGTTGGTATATTACTAGGGTATAATGGTTTTGGAAAGCCCTCAGCTTTTCTACGTTTAAAATCTTGGTCTCTATAAGGGTCAAATGCTTTTCCTGGAGGCAATGGCCTGTTTTTATCCATATACCATACAAAAAAATTCCAATAATCTTCCCTTTCAAAATCTGCCAAACTAAACACAGCTCCAGGTTTTACCTCTGGTTTAGTTTGAAAAAATAAAGACGTGTAAAAATCATCTAAATACGCTGTTTTCTCATAAGCAAAACCTTCATTAAAAGCAACCCAAACCTCTGGCTTTTCATTTGAAATAGGAACTTTTAATTTTCCTGTTTGCCGATTGGCTATAAAATATTTTTTGGGAGCTATGTAGTGATATAAATATGCAAAGGCTGCCCCACCACCAAAAAGAATAAAAATTAGAAAGCCCATTAAACTTTCATAAGGTCTAAACAAAATAATACTTAATATAAAAAAAAAACCCCAAATATATTGAGCATTAAACCCTTTGACCTTAGCCTTATACGACCTATTCTCAATATACTCAATATCCGTTGCTTTTATCGCTCGCATACCTGTACCTTCCCCAACGATGTCTTTTTTATTCCTTTTAGGTAAGGCTTTTATGTGTTTGCTAAATGATTCTTTCATTATTTTTTTATATTATTTCCAAGTTTTGGGTAATACCAATTCTTCTTCAGTACCCACTCTAATATTTTCACCTAAATATGCAGACATAAAATCATGTGAAACGTCCCCCAACATATTTGCAGCTGCCACAGTACCAACACCGTGTATTTTATAATCGGCATCAAATTTATAGGCATGGTAACGTGTAGCACCTCTTTGGCTAGGCCAGTACTCATTAAACTCATCATTTATCAATGTATTGCTAAAAAAAACAAACTCGGAGCTTATACTTATTAATTTTAAAAGATATTCGCTCATAGTAAAAGTTATTTTTAAAGTATTTAATCCATTAGAGGTCTCTAAAATAGTTCTTGTACTAGATAATAGAATAGGTTTTTGTTGTTTGTTATGTTTTATTTCTTTAGGAAAGAGTGCCAAGGCATACCTAAACTCGCTTTTATCGTAATAAAATTTACGTAACGTTACAGCAATAGTAATCGTTTTTGCTCCATAAAGTTTTGTTCCTGCCACAGTTCTTACTAAATCTTTAAAATCATCTGACCAAGAAGAATTTTTCTTTTTTTCAAGATCTACAGGATTAGAAAGTTCTGACTCTACTTTATAGCTTATAAGTAAATCATATAAATCATCTGCTGCCACTACAAAATCTCGCCAACGGCTTACCTCACTATCTACTAAATCATCTTTATTAGTGTGCAGTTCTCTCATATAAGCATAAGGTATTGTGGTTTTGCTATTCCATGTATTTTCTTTACTTAATATATTATTTTTTATAAATTTTTCTAACGGACTATCTGTTAAGTATATTGCTAATCCTATACCACCAAATACTACAAGGGTTAAAGCAATAGTGACTCCACCAGAAAAAATACCTGAGGCTGCCGCACTAGCTCCTAAACCACCTGAGGCCACTAAAGATGACCATGATGCAAAATACACTAAACCTTCAATTAACAATACCCCACTTACCAACCCTGTTAACCCCCAAGCTATTGCAGCATCATTATCATTTACTTTGATAGATGCGACCATATCAGAAAAACACATACCAACAGAAACCGCAGACCCTACCAAACCTGTTACTCTTCCTACTTTGCCCACTAAAATTATGGTTTCATCTACAGCTCCAGCTACTTTTAAACTGGCTTCCTGGTAGGATAACACCGCGGAAGTTAAACTAGAAAAAGCGCCAAAAGTACTTATCCCATTTTTAAAACTCCTTTCATCATAAATAGATTTAGCCTTTATAATTGTGTTAATCAATTCTATACCAGCCATCCATTTTCTAAACCGTGGGCTGTCTAAAATCTCTTTTAAAAGTTTTGAGGTGTTGTTACCCAATCCTTGGGTTTGTAAGGTTATTGATTTTGTTTTAGCTGCTTGTTGTGCTATACTTTTAGAGGCTCTTATCTTTAAAATTTTGCCTTTTTTTCCAAATAAGACTCCTTCTTTTTCGATTAAAAAAGGAAATAGTTCTGTATTAGTTTCTGAAAGTGTTTTATCTAAAGCTTTTGTATTAATTTTAATATTCCAGCCATTACTATCTTTAAAAGCCTTAATCGTTTTGTTTAGTATTTCGGTATCTTTTACCAAATACGCTTCTCTTGTATAAGCAGTTGTTACATCTTTTAAAGATTTTACAACTGTACGAGAAAGACTAAAGCTGTTATTTAAAGCTTTATTACTTTGAGTTAAATTATCTATATTAATTTCTTTGGTAAACAACTGGTAATGCTCATCATTACTATTAACAGAGTTGGCTATAAAATTATCAAAATCGGTATCCTCATTTCCTTTGTATTTATAACTAGGATCTATAAATCGGTCTTTATGCTGAGGATGCTCTGTTAATAAAGAAAGTTGAGAAGCAATTATGGAACGGTTTTCAAAAGTATCCTGGTCGTTACCTCTAAGCCCGTCAACAAAAGCTGTTTTATAATACTCACTTTTTATTAATTCTAAGTAATCTTTACGTACAGCAGCTATTCTTTCGCGTTGTTTGGCTCGGTATTCAAACCCTAAAATTTTATTTATTTTATTAAAATCTACACTGTCTTCATACTCATCTTTAATATCTTGATTGGTATTATGTATAAAATTATGCAAGGTAAGTGCATTAGTAAATAGTGCATTGGCTTGCTGTCCATAATCGGTAGTAATAAATTTTGAGGTTGCATCGGGTTTTGTTTGCAATCGGTTAAAAATTTCTTTTTCACTTTCGCCCGTTTGCATACTTTCTATGGTAGCTCTGTGTTTATCGTGTGCTATATTTAATACATCAGCAACGTCTTGAGCCATACCTAAAGGATCATCCAAAACAAAAAATAGGTCTTGGTATTCATCATTATCCCCATTTTCATCTTCTTGTTTTTCATCAAGATGTATATCTCTTAAAGTTTGATGCATATCTTTTACCCTGACATCATGTTTATCAGCATAAACAGCATAAGCTTTATGATATGGTACAGGAGCTAATTCATAGTCTTCCGTTGGTGTTCTTTCTTCATCCTTTTTTAGGGCATCACATTTGATGAGTTTCATACGTTTTTTACGTAGTTCTTCATCATTTATCATCATTTCATGATACTCTCTTGACCATTGCGCAATGGAATAAGCAACCCATAGTTCTTTACCAGGTGGGTCTATTCTTTTAGCTCTAACTTTTTTATCATTGCTATCAGGTACCCTAACATCTAACACTTTACCATCTTTTCCTTTGTTTTTGCTATAGCCCCAATTAATATGCTGTAAATCTCCATTATTATGCACATATAACTCAAAGTACTCATCTGGTTTATTTTTATTAATGAGGTATATATACCCTTCGTTTAATGAGGTTTTACTATGGTAAAAATTATTAAATTCTGGTAATCCTTCTATTTTATGCTTTTTCCCTTTTACAATGACTTCTTCAAGCTCTATTACTTTTTCTTCAGCAAGGGGTACAATTTCTTTCTTAGTAGTATTTACACTAGTGTTATCTCGTTTTATTAAGCTTTTTTCTAATTCAAAATTTTTTATTTGTAATAGTAATTGTTCCTCTTCTTCTTTGACTCGTTTTTCTTCTTCTTTGAGATTAGTATCATATTGTACATACTGTCTTTCTTCATCAGGTGTCCCTTTATCAAACAAGCCATAACGTAAAAAGTGCAAATGTACACCAGGCTCTTTGATTCTTATCTTAGGTTTTTCCTCTGTTACTATATCACCATAACTACATTCAAAGGTTAAAGTAGTTAAAGTACTATCTTTGATACTTGCCATTTTTCATTATTATTTTTTTACTTCTTCTTCGTTTCCTTCAGTAATATCAATTTCCCATACTACTTCTACTATTTTGTCACTTACAGTACCCGTAAGCTCTATAAAGTCTTCGAACTCCTCCGTAGTTTCATTAGTATTTTCAACAGGTTTTTTTACCTTAAACGTAATACTTTCACCATCTGCTATGTTTTGCACATAAGCTCGTAAGGTTGCTTCTTTTAACTCTCTAGATTCTCGTATTATTTTCTTCTCTTTTACCCACTGTAAATTATAAATTCGTGGTTCACCCTTATTATTTTCAGAGAGTTCTTTTAGTTTTTGTTGGTTTGCAATAGCTTCTTTTGTATTACCTAAAATTCTGTTTGTTAATGTAATATTTGGGAAAGGTATTTTTTTAATAGGCATTATCACAGAAGCTATAGCTCCTCCTGTTCCAATAAGTACTGTGGGTTCACCAGCAGTAATACTACCTCCATGCGCTGTCATATCTCCTACTGTAGCAGCAGGCTTACCTCCAATTAGTACAGTACCACAACCCTGTGCAATGGTATCAGGCGGACCTATACAGACACACATATCACCCATTACTGCTGCGGGTTTTCCAGCTATCAATACGGTTGACACTCCTGGACCAGATATTGGTCCTCCTACGTGAGGTGTACTACCGCTACACATTGGGCAAACATGCATACTCCCAACTGTTGCTGCTAATCCTGGCATACTAATAAATTTTAGTTAATTTTTACAACTCCTCCAGAAATCTCAGTCATACCGCTACCCGTTATTTTAGTCTGAGTTCCATTCATTTCGGCACTTGTTTTACCTTCAACAATAGTATTCATCCCTTGTAATGTAGCATCACTTGTAGCTTCCATAGCTAATTTATCTTTACTTTTCACTGAAATAGCTCCATCAGACTGCAAGTTTAACTCTCCTTTAGCTATAAGTACCGTATCAGCTTCTGTACTAACTTCTACATTTTCTTTAGCATTTAAACGGATATTTTCTTCTGCATTAAGAACTATGTTTTTAGCCGAAAACTCCATTGTCTCTGCCGACTGTACAAATAATGATTTTTCCTTGGTATCAAAAGTAATGATACTTCCGTCCTTATCCTTAATCGTTATTTTCTCATTGTCCTGAGTGTCATCTAATTCAATTGTATGCCCTCCTCGAGTAACAATGCTTTTCTTTATATTTTTATCTCCGCCACCTGCTCCAGTTTTACCGGTAAACATACTTCCCATAACAAAAGGTCTGTTAGGATCGTCGTATTCAAATCCTATCATTACTTGATCTCCTACCTCTGGTACAAAAACAAATCCTCTGTTGGTTTCTGTAAGTTCGCTACTCCCCGCATCAGGAGTCATTACACGAATAAAATCTGTTGTTTCTCCGTTGGCTTCTTGCCAAAAGAATTGTACCTGTACACGTCCTTTATTTT
>JBNKGY010000257.1:0-6103 GCA_050290065.1 Marinilabiliaceae bacterium | reverse complement strand
TTTAGCTGCAATGTGGGTTAATTCAATAGTTACGTTATTAAAATAATCTAATCAAGAAATAGGGATCACCTTACTTAATTAAGTATTTAATAATTAATTGATTTGTAGGGATACCGATTTCACTAATTTTTTACAAATGAGAAAAATTATTTTATCTACCCTGGCATTTATGGGATTTTTAGGTTTATCTGCTCAAACAAAACCTCAATATCAAATTCAGTATCAGTCTTTAGCTATTGATACCACCTTCGAGAAAATAGCCAGTATCAACCGGCAGTATATCAACGAACATTTCAAGGAAGCAATTTGGGATATAGTTCCCCAAAAGTCTAATAAAAAGGAGCAAAACTACCTTGTAACTTTAATTAAAAATCAGGATTATTCAAGAGTAAAAGAAATTAATGGAAAATGGAGAACCAGTAATTGTGATTATTCATTTTTACCTAATTCAAAAAATCCTGTATTGAATAAGGAATTTAAACTGACAGTAATAAAAGATAGTATCCTGATCAGTGCAGATGCTGGAGTAGCCGATGAAGAAGACTTGCTGTTTTTTAAGAATAATTATTATAGAATTTTTGATAATTACCTGCATACCGAAAAAACATTAGATAAGGATCAATATCAACTGATTTCAAATGAGAAGGATGGAAAATTGACTTATTCGTTAATAAATAATGAAAATACTAGTTATCAGCCAAGTTCATATTTAAAGTTCGACAAAGGGGGAGATTTAGGTAATGATTTTAGTTCTTTCAATAATCATCAAACAAAATATGATGTCAGGCAATATGATTATTCATTACGTGATACGGTAGATATTAATAGGACTATAAATGGTTTGTTTAAAGAAGACCTGACAACCCGTGTTATTATTAACGAACCTTATACTGTTAATTATCGTGATGAGAATTCAGTAATGAAAGATTCCGTTTATTTCCAAACCAATGTTGTTTTACGAGGTAAAATTACAGGCTTTGATCCAAACACTCATATATCTATAGATTATATAGATCAAGGACCTGGTTCTTTTAAGCGAAAAGCTTTTGTTTTTTATCCGGATAAAGAGGGGAATTTCGAATTTAAAATGTTTTTGGATAAACCGATGAGCTTTGGTTTTTGGCATCATGAAACTACAGCTTTTTATTTAGCTCCAGGAGATGATCTATACTTGACTCTGGATATGAAAGAGTTTGATGAAACAATTAAATGGACAGGAAAAGGAAGTGAGAAGAATCAATTTTTGGCTGATAGGTTTTTGTTTGAAGAAAAAAATGACCTGCAGATGCGTAAATATTACGACAAAGTCCGTCAACAATACTCAAAAATGGAACCACAAGAATTCAAAGATTATTGTGACTCAATTTATCGGATGAGGTTGTCATTTACTAATGCCTATCAATCAAAATTAGCTCCGGTAGATTATTTAAACTACTATTATGAGCAATACTTTGTGAATTATTCAATGAAATCTGATTTTCCTCGAAATCAAAGCTATTATCGTAAGCAAGAAGGAAAAGAAGTTTTAGAGATAGGAGAGGATTATGATGATTTTAAAAATGATTTTCATGCGGATAATGATTTAATGAGTTTTGCACATAGTTATGAGCATAATATCAGGGAAATTGCTTTTTTTGATATACTAACAAAAATGAGAAATGAGTTAGGTATTCCTTTTTTAGGTTTGGATGATAATTATAAAAGGAGAAATTATTTTACTGGTTTGTTATATAGCGGATTAACCAATTATTATCTGAAATATATCAATTTAGGTGATGTCATTGAGCGTGGGTCCTGGGATTTAGCCGTTGAGATGATGGATGATTTTAGTAAAGCGTATCCCAATACTTTGTGCTTAAATAAAATTGAATCATCTTTTGCCAAAGCACAAACTGTAGCTCCGGGGCAATTAGCTTATAATTTTGAATTGGAAGATTTAGAAGGTAATAAAGTGAAACTTTCCGATTTTAAAGGGAAAGTAGTTTATCTTGACTTTTGGGCTACCAGCTGCGGTCCTTGTCGTGGACAGATAGAAGGATACGCGCCAAAGCTGAAGGAGATGATGAAAGGCAAAGACATTGTTTTTGTTTACATCGCTTGTGAAGGAAATGTAGATAGAGTAAAAAAGTATGTTGAGAAAAATAATGTAACCGGCGTATTGTTGATGGCTAAAGAAAAAGAACCAATAATTCGAGATAAATATTGGTTTAATGGGATCCCTGAATATTACATTATTGGAAAAGATGGAAAAATTGTTCAGCGTGATGCAGATCGTCCGAGTTCATTGATTCATAATCCAAAACCATTATTGGATGCATTGAATCAACCAACCGATAACGTAGAAGAAGAGATATCTAAACTATAAAATTATTAAATAGTGTATGAAGGCTTATCTATAAACTTATGTTTATGGATAAGCCTTTTTACTTTTATTTATTTTCTAATTAACCTGTTATCCTTCAAACCGGCAAATCGTCGACTGCATAAATAAATCTCCATGCTGTATCATCTATCCTGATTTCTAAGAACTGAAGACTGTTGACTGAGTACTGCTAACTGAAGACTGTTGACTGCCCACTGCTGACTGACTACTACCTTCTATTCTCCTTTCCACTCATTCATCCACCCTGGCCGTTTATACATTTTTACATAATACATTCCTTACGTAGCTATACATTTAGATTCAAATTTTATCTTTAACGCTAAATAATAAATCTATGCAAAGGATTATTCTATTTTTCATTACCGTTTTTCTATTTACTACTATCAATGCCCAACAACAAAGGTTAAAAGTGGGTGATGAGTTCAGTTTTAGAAATACAAAATTCACTCAAAGCAAAACCAATTCTAAGGAATCAGAAGCTATAGTCAGACAACAGATTAGCTGGAAAGTTGTGGATGTCACCGATGAAAGTTATTGGATTGATGTGGATTATAATTTAATAGGAAGTTATAATCGATTAAAAAACGAAAAAAGCGATCAATGGAAATCAAGATTAAGTGAATACCCCGAATTATCTCATAATAAAAATAAATATTATCAAACGAGCAATTATTCATTATTTAACTTAGATACAATTCGCTTGCATTTATCACATACAGGTGAATTATTAGATGTTGAGATAATTGATTCATTAATTATTAATCTGCCGGAATTAAAGCCTGTAATTGAAAATAATATTACACAAACATGGCATTCACTATTTTTTGCTCTTCCAGAATCACTGCAAGTCAATGACAAAATAAATTACGACAATACTCAGTATCAGGTAAAAGAGGTAACACCGGATTATATCTCATTTATACATAATGAAAACACTACCAAGAGCGTAAATCGTACAGAACTTAAAGTTAACCTGGTCAATGGATTTATCATTGAGCAGATCCATTATCAGAATACAAGTAAAATTAATGATAGTTTATTATTGAAAGAAAGAACTGTTTTGATAAAGGATAATGATAGGCCTTACAAATGCAGTTTCTCATTTAATGGATCAAAGAAAGACACTATTATAACCAATACAAATGTTACCATTAGGGGTAAAATAACCAACCCATCTTTTTCACATCATGTATCTGTATTTTGGGGAATTTCAATGCCAGGAGGGTACGATAGATGTGAGATTATCACTGATTTGCAACCGGATAGCACTTTTGAAATCCGATTTCATATTGACGATATTAAGAAGGTGGAATTCCATCATAATGAGAAAGCAGAGTTATATCTTATGCCAGGAGATGATATATACCTTACATTGGATATGAATCAATTCGATGAAACCATAAGAGTTACAGGAATAGGGAGTAATCATGCCAATTATTATGCTGATAAGTTTCTTTTTTATGAAAAGGAAAAGCTGTTTTCCAATGATATATATGTAAAATCAGATCAGTTTAAAAACTATACCAATAAGTCGTATTATGATATAGTGAATCAATTTATTAGTAAACGAATTCAATTTTTAGAGAGATATAAAGAAAAATTGGCGCCTGAAATTTATTTAGCTGAGTATTATGAAACAATTACCCATGGAGTTGAAAAGCTAATGCGTTTTAATAGAAACAGGAGCTATTTTGCAAAAAAATATGAATTTGAACCCGATAAAGATATTCCTGTTAATTATTTTGACTTTGAAAACCTAATACATGCCGATAATGATTTGATGATGTTTATGAATGATTATGGACATTTTATTAGACATTATGCATTTTTTTATCTTGAAGATAAGATGAATTCAATGACAGGAAAAGGACATTTGATAAGTCCTGAAATTGAAAATTATCTTGATTTTGTATTTGAGTCCAGATATAATTTAAGTCATAAGTTTTATACAGGATATACCAATTATACGTTAAAGTACCAAGTTGTGGATGATGCTTTAGAAAGAGGCAGTAGAGAAACTTATACAAAATTGTATAAGCGTTTTATAGAAGAATATCCAGAAAGCAAAATGGCGATTGTGTTAACTGAGGCATTCAAAAGGGCAGAAAAGGCAACAGTAGGAGCATTGGCGTACAATTTTGAATTAGAAGACACGGAAGGTAATCGTGTGAGGTTATCCGACTTTAGAGGGAAAGCGGTGTATATTTCGTTTTTCTCTACCGGTTATGATGATTATATAAAGAGAATTGAATGGAATAAGGATACACTTGAAAACATATTTAAGGATAAAGATGTATCTTTTCTTTTCGTTTCAATGAATCATTCCTCTGATCAGTCGATCCAGATTATGAATGACATAGAGTTTAAGGCAACTAAACTGATAGCTACAGAGGACCAAGCTGACACGTTAAGAGAAAAATTTTTCTTTTCGGCTATTCCTCATCATATCATCATTGATGTGGATGGTCGTATCATCAAAAGAGATGCACCATATTTATCTGAATTGGTTCATCAGCCAGATGAATTATTAAAAGGATTAGAATCTCGGTATCAGACCAAAAACAATGAAAAAACCATTCGTAACCTTCGCATCGTGTTGATTTCTTTGGGGGTATTCGTATTGTTTGGATTATTGGCTTGGTTTATTTATCGTCGCAGGGCTGCTCAAAAGTTAAAGCAAGCTGCTTTAAGCACCAAGGTAAGGGAGCTAGAACTAACTGCTATACGAGTCCAAATGAATCCTCACTTTATGTATAACTGTTTAAATTCCATACAAAACCTGGTTCAAAAAAGGCAAAATGATGATGCGCATCAATACCTTTCGAAATTTGCGGAGTTAATCAGAAGTGTGTTAAAAAACAGCGATAAAGAAGAAATATGTTTAGCTACAGAGTTGGATATGATTCGAAATTATGTGGAGTTGGAAAAACTAAGGTTTGATATTGATTTCGAAGTACCTACCAATCAGGCTATCGATAATTTTTCTATTTTTTTACCACCATTGATTCTGCAACCCTTGGTTGAGAATGCCATATTGCATGGACTCGCACCCAAAAGCTCCGACAGAAAATTAGAAATTGATATACAGCAAAAAAATGATCATGACATTTGTATTTCGGTAATTGATAATGGAGTAGGGCGAAATAGTGCAGAGCATAAGTCATCATCTAATGGAAAAGGGATTCACTTTAGCAGGGAAAGATTAAATTTACTCTCTGATAAATATGGCCAAAAGTACAAAATGCTGATTGAAGATTTAAAAACAGATGATGGAGAACCGAAAGGTACTAAAGTTCAAATCTGTTTTCCTGAAGAGTAATTTTATATCGAATTCTGGTTATTTAAATTAGCGTCTTATCAACAGGTTTGCACCTTGTATTTGTGTCATGCAGCTCAATAATTAATAAACTTATGCAAGCTATAAAAAGCATCATAGTCGATGATGAAAGAAATGGTCGGGAGAATCTCCGGGGGGTATTGGAGAAGTTCTGTTCGAATATTCAGATTGTAGCAGAAGCAAATTCTGCCATTACAGCCATAGAAGCCATTCAGGAATATCAACCGGATATTGTATTTCTGGATATTGAAATGCCGGGAGGGAATGGATTTAAGGTTTTGGAGTTTTTTAAGCAGCCTACTTTTAAAGGGTATCTCTAGAAACTATTTGTTGATATAATGTGTTGTTTGTTAATAACTTGATGGTTGTTTACACTGTAAAAA
>JBNKGY010000256.1:0-6128 GCA_050290065.1 Marinilabiliaceae bacterium | reverse complement strand
ACATAATTTATGAGTATTGCCTGTAGAATAAGAAAAATAGTACTTTCCGTTGTATTTGTGCATCCATGAGGCTTCAAAGAAGCGACGATCATGATCTCCTGCTTTAATTATTTCTCCATTTTCATCCAGAATAACGATAGGTTTTGGCTCTTCAGCAAAAGACAGCATGCTATCATCCAATTTTACAACTCTCGAAGGTAAAGCAGGTTCTTCGTCATGAGGTTCCTGACCACATTCAATAGCCTTATTGTTTCGATATCTTTGAAGTTGACCACCCCATATTCCACCAAAATACATGTATTGTTGGCCATCTTCATCACAAAATATACAAGGATCAATGGAGTAACTACCTTTTATAGGACTATCCTGAGGAATAAATGGTCCTTCAGGTTTATCACTGATAGCTACCCCGATTCTGAAAATATCAGTTTGATCCTTTAAAGGGAAATAGAGGTAATATTTTCCATTTTTGTATGAACAATCACAATCCCACAGCTGTCTTCCTGCCCAGGGAATATCCTTTACATCCAATGCAACACCATGATCTGTTACTTTTCCATCAATATCATCCATGGAAAATACGTGATAATCACGCATATCAAAATGATCGCCGTTATCATTTTCAGGTATTCCTGATTCAACATCATGAGATGGGTATATGTAAAGTTTTCCGTTAAAAACATGCACAGCAGGATCAGCTGTGTATAAGTGTTTTACTAAATATCTAGGTTCTGACATTATAATATTTCTTTTTCGATTACTATTAATTGTTTTTTGTTAATGCTATAATTTTCTCAACAACGGGTTTAGCATGGTTGTTACGATCGAATAACAAAGGGTAATCAGTTCTTCCAGATACCGGCCAATTGTTTCTCCATGTTTGGTTATCATTTACTCCCCAAAGAGTAACTCTCGTAATACAATCTTGGTATTTTAGGAATAGCTTAAAAAAATCGATATAACGATTTTCAAAAGCCACGTTCACAGAATCTGGTAAACCTTTCGAATATGGATTTAATTTCTCCTTATATTCGAAGCTTGCAGAAACCTCAGCTCCCACATTCCAGTCTGGAACAGGTAATACAGTTAAATCCAATTCGGTCATCATAACCTTAACACCTGTGGCTTTAAATGCTTTAATGCTTTCTTCAAATTCATTAATTGAAGGGAAGTCCAGGCCAATATGAGATTGCATACCAATAGCGTCAATTCGTACACCTTGTTTTTTAAAATTCTGCACCATTTTTACAACACCTTCTCTTTTGCCAGAATTAGACATTGAATAATCATTGTAATATAATTCTGCATATGGGTCAGCTTCATGGGCGAATTCAAAGGCAAGCTTAATATAGTCTTCTCCAATAATACGATAGAACTTGCTTTTTCGAAATGAGCCATCATCTAATATGGCCTCATTCACTACATCCCAACCTTTTATTTTACCTTTATATCTCCCAACAATTGTATGTATATGATTACGCATACGTTCAATCATTACTTCTCTTGTAACATCATTTCCTGAGTTGTCTTTAAAAAACCAATCAGGAGTCTGAGAATGCCAGATTAATGAATGACCAGTAATTAACATGTTATTTTGTATGCCAAATTCTACAAATTTATCTGCTGTTGAAAAGTCAAATTCTCCTTCTTTAGGTTGAATTTCTTCACTTTTCATACAGTTTTCAGCAACAATTGCATTAAAGTTTGTTTTTACAACATTTATATCAGCCGATTGGATTGTATCTGAAATCTGAGTTTTACTAAGTGCTGTTCCAATATAAAATTTATCCTTAAAAGCATCTTTTAAACTTACGTTCAAGCTTTCCTGGCTTTGAGAATTACAACCATAAAAAATACTTATTAGTATGATTGTCAGGTATTGTATATGATATGTTTTCATGAGTTTGAAATTTAATAAAGCCATGATAATTAGTGTGATACATGGGTAGTTACTGTTATGCCTTTTTCAATAGCTAATGGGATTGCCCTGATTAGGCCAGTTTCACTTGTTTTTTTAAAAGTTATGCGACTCTTCTCGCTGTTAATTCTTTTTGTATCAGGATTTCCTTCTTTTTATTAATGTCATAAAAGAACAAGCATGTAATACTAACACCAAACGTTAGCGCAGGAAATATACTTAAGGCCAGCTTTATACCATTAATAGTTTCAGGAGATTGGATATTCAGTTGTTCGTTGTATCCATAAATACTTAATATGCCTGCTACTAATGCTCCTCCAATGCTTAGTCCTGCTTTCAGACCAAATATCATTGCAGAAAAGATAATAGCCGTGGCTCTTCGGTTATTTTTCCATTCTGAATAATCGGCCACATCTGCTATCATTGCCCAAAGTAGGGGAGTACTAATGCCATAGAAAAATCCATGAACTAATTGAGTGATAAATACCGCTGAAATAGCATTAGGACTAAAAAAGAAGAAAAAGACAAGAGCTATAGCTGATAAAAACAGGCTAACACCAAATACATCTCTTTTTCCATATTTGTCAGCTAGTTTTTTTGAAAATCCAATACCAATCATCATCATAATAATACCTCCGGCATTGAATAAGCTAAATCCTGAAGTGGGAGCATCCTTTGGCCATGTAAATCCATGAAGGCCCATTGATAACAATATGTGATTAATTCCTTCTATAAATCCATCAAAACCAATATTATGCAAAAAGTTAGCTAATTGTTGTTCATCTAAGTAGTTTTCAAAATAGTAAACATACATACCACCTTTAAGAGCGAGCGTTACAAATATGAAAATGGTCAGGATTACCATAGCTATCCATGGTTTATTTTTACTTAAATCAGATAAGTCTTCCTTAATGCTGGATTTTTGTTCAGGATTAGGAATAATTCTTTCCCTGGTTGTGAGAAATGTGATGATGAAAAATATTACACCAATTATGGCAAATAGACCTATAGTATTTTCAAAACCAGCCATCTTATCTCCATTTCCTAAAATAAGTACCAGGGGAAGAAGTAAGGCCTGAACCATAAATTGAGCAATCATTACTGCTACAAAACGGTAAGATGAAATACTATTCCGTTCAGCCATATCACCAGTTATAACTCCACTTAAAGAGGCATAAGGAAGATTGTTGGCCGAATAGACTAATACTAATAAAATATAGGTAATTAGTGAATAAGCAATTTTACCTCCCGGACTAAAATCAGGTGTGCTAAAAGCCAATAAAGCCAATACACCAAAGGGTATTGAGGTAAATAGTATCCATGGTCTGAATTTTCCCCATCTTGATTTAGTTCGATCTGCTATTATACCCATTATTGGATTAAAGAATGCACCAATCATCCCACCTGTAAATATGATAGCTGATGCCGATCCTGGTGGAATTTTATATACGTCGGTATAAAAAAATGCTAAAAAAGTCATCAATGTTTGAAAAATCAGATTGGCTGCCAAGTCTCCCAGACTATAGCCGATTTTTTCAACAACAGAGATCTTTTGAGAATGTGTATCCATGTTTTGTGTAGTTTTAAAAAGTTATTTTGTTGAAAATGGAGAAGCAGGTAATCCTTCCTTATTTTTTAAATTTGATTCCGAGGGATTATCCTCCCAGGCATATCGAACAGATTGTGGTTTTGAAATACTTTTATTCCATACTTTTACTTTGTTTTTTGCTAGAACTACTGCATTTGCCCATTTATAAATACCATCGTCACCTGCAATTTGAAATCCTTTTAGATAATTATTAGTATAAAGTCCTTTGCCAACAGATGTGAAAGTTAGCATGATGCTTTCGTCTTTAATTTCGATAGAATCATATATTGGTCCTGAACTAATAATTGTATCATTATGATAGGCTACTCTGCAAGCTTCTAAGGCTAAGCGATATCCTACGTCTTTCTTTTTTAAAGGATGAATATCATTCCATTCTCCAATGTCAAATGTGACGGCCATTCCTGTATAAGGCAATTCAAGAACTTTTCTTTGTGCCTCGCGCACATCTGCCCAGCCACTTTCTACAGGTACTTTATTCGGAATGCCTAAATTGGCCAATTGAGCGTATAAAAATGGGAGTTCTGATTGATGAAAGTTTTTACGCCAATCATGTATAAGGCTTTTAAAAAGCTGTTCATATTCTTTTCCTCTGCCAGTGTTCGATTCCCCCTGAAACCAAATTACGCCTTTAAGTCCGTAGTTTAATACCGGGCTTATCAGGGTATTGAATAATCCACCCGGCCTGAATTGTAGTTTGCCTGGTATTCCAGGGGGATTGAGCTTAGCTCCAATGTGATATTTCCAATCGCCCGTGATGTCAATGGATTGTGATTTAAAACGAATTTCATAAGGTTTGTCTACAACAAACCCACCTTTGCCTCCATGGCAAAATACCCTTACTATAAGTTGATTTTTTCCTGCTTTCAGCACGCCTTTAGGGATGTTGTATATGCGAGGTGGATATTGGTAAGATGTTGTTCCTATAAAAGTTCCGTTTATAAAAGCAGAATCACTGTCTATAATCCGACCTAAACGAAGTATAGCCTCTTGGTTGGCTAAAGGTTTTTCAATATCGAATTCTTTACAAAACCAAATGGAACCATTGTGGAATTCAACTCCTTTTTCTGACCAAAAGCCTGGTAAAGATATATCTTTCCAGTTGGTTAGATCAACTACATTTTTTGACCAGTTTGCAACGCCGGGATCATTACTATTAACTTCTTGCCACCAATTAAATTTCCATTTATCAGGCTCATCTTTTTTAATTTTTTCCTGTATTGAATCAATATTTGCTTGTTGTTGTATCCACTGCTCAAGATACTTATTATTGTATTGATTGCTTAACCATGATTCAGCTGGAGAACCTCCAATAGCTGTGCTGATAATACCAATAGGGACATGGTATCTTTGGTACAATTCATTGGCAAAAAAAAAGGAGACTGCAGAAAACTCCATAATATTTTTTTGAGTTGCAGTCTTCCATGTACCATCCGGGAAATCAACTTGTGGCTCTTTAAAATCTTTTCTCGTTGAAGTACGAAATAATCGTATATGAGAATTGTTGATCTTTTTAATTTCATCGGCATATAAATCAGTTACTCTTCGTAGCGGTAATTCCATATTGGACTGACCCGAGGATAACCAAACATCTCCGATTAATATATCTTTAATTTCAATATGATTGATTTTCATGGTGTAGGGACCTCCGAAAACATAAGCAGGGAGTTTTAATTTCCAAGTGCCCTTTTTATCTGCTTTTGTTTTAAATGTATCTCCTTGAAATTCAATTTTTATCTTCTCAGAAGAGTCTGCCCATCCCCAAATACATAAAGGAATATCACGTTGTAAAACCATTCCGTTTGTTATTAAACGAGGTAATTTTACTTCCCCTTTGGTTTGAATAGTGAACAGAAAGAATATGAATAGGATAAAAGTTCCGGATTTGTATAATAAGCTGTGATTCATTTTATTTTATTATTATTTGTTTGCTTTGAGGGGCTCCAAGATAACTTGGTTTTAATCCACCAGTATCAATTAAAATTTTCTGTAATACAATTCCAGATTCAAGAACTCTAATGCGTAGCATATGAATACCTGGTGTTTTAATTTGATGATTGGATACAGTGCTATTTATTCGGTTAGCTTGCCACTTTCTCATATCCCAAGGATTAAATCCTTTGTTAATATTTATGATTTGCTCAGTTCCACCATCAAAAGAAACAGCATATCGCAAGCCTTTATTCTGATTAAAAGTTAATGTTGGAGAAACAAGTATAGCCACTTCAAATGTTCCGGTAGTTGAAAAGTTAATCGCATATTCAACAAATACAGAATCCGTTTTTGTGGGGTAAACATTAGCAGGATAGGTACTTATTGCAGAATCTGTTTTACCTAAATCCTGGATTATTTCCCACTTTATTTTTTCAGAATTTTTTGCATATTGAAAATTGGGGGCTTCAATAGAAACATAACCATCAGCCTCCTGAAATGCTGATTCTGACTTTGGTATTTTAGTCTCTTCAACTTTAATTACTTCAGGCATGATCCTTTTTTTTGGTTCAGCCCAAGAATTATATCCGGTTCTGACCTGATCCATTTGATGGTTCCATTTTCCATAAGAAATTTGTTTATTATAGTGAACTGTAAATAGAGAATCCCGCT
>JBNKGY010000255.1:0-6142 GCA_050290065.1 Marinilabiliaceae bacterium | reverse complement strand
TGGTTTCAGAAGAAATTCAGATTCACCCGGTTTTGGTTGATACTGTTTTTGAAAATAATGGAAGTAAAGTCGGTTATTTAGCTTATACCTCATTTATTTCTGAATTTGATGATCAATTAAATGACGTATTTGGTGATTTTAAGTCTGCCGGAGTCAGCGATTTAATATTAGATCTGAGGTATAATGGGGGTGGATCTGTATCAACCGCTAAATTAATGGCAGGGTTAATTGGTCCGGCAACATTAGAAGGTGAATTATTTATACGAAGTGATTATAATGATGAGTTAACCCGAACTCTTAATAAACAGTTCCCGAATCAACCAGAGTTGTTTATCGATAATTTTGAACACTATCCAAATAATTTAAATTTATCTCGGTTATTTGTTTTAACCTCTCCGGGAACAGCTTCGGCCAGTGAAATGGTTATCTATAGTTTAATGCCATATATGGATGTTCAAATTATTGGAGAGCAAACGCATGGAAAATATTACGCATCAACAACAATATCTGACAAAGAAAATCATAGTTGGGCTATTCAACCTATTATCATGCGTGCTGAAAACAAGGATAATTCTATAAATTACGAGGTTGGATTAATTCCTGATGAAGAAGTAAGAGATGATTATACTTTTGATTTAGGAACACAAGACGATGTATTAACAGCTATCGCTTTAGATAAAATATGGGGAACAAATCATGCTCTTCAGTCATTAAAAAGCGTAAAAACTAATCCTGCCAGGATGGTAAAAGGACTGGATGATTTAATTCCTTTTAAATATGAAATGTATCTGAATTTTGATCTTAACAAGTAGTTTGCATTCAGGATATTGAATTCTATTTTCAAAGTTGATGACATCGTAAAATTCCTAATTGCTCAATCTGTTTCTGTTTAATAGTTCCTTTAATTTTTTACTTTTGAATTCCTGTTGCAAGTAATTAAATGCAGATCGGGTTTTTAATAAATAAAAAATAAAAATATATGAATCAATTGGAGTTGGTAAAAAAATTACTCCCGGGGTTGGCACCTTTGCTCGTGTTTGTTATTGCCGATAGTATATGGGGAACTGAAGTAGGGTTAGTGGTTGCTGTTGGATTTGGATTGCTTGAAGTGATTGTTAGTCTTGCAAAAAAGCAAAAACCAGATAAATTTATACTCTTTGATGTGGGGTTATTGATGGCAATGGGTGGAGTTTCCATTGTATTAGAGAATGACCTGTTCTTTAAGCTTAAACCCGGTGTAATAGGTTTGATTTTATGCGTGCTTCTTGGAGTATCAGCTTTTGGTAAGCAGAATATTATCATGGCTATGAGTGGGAGGTATATGAAAGGCATACAAATAAATCCATGGCAGCAATATGAATTTGTAAGAAGTATTAAGGTTGTTTTTTGGGTATTTCTGTTTCATACCATTCTGGTATTTATATCGGCATTTACAATGAGCAAAGAGGCGTGGGTAACTATTAGCGGGCCCGGTTTTTATATAATGTTTGGAGCTTATTTTGGAATTGAGTTTTTGAATAAGCGTAAAAAACAACAAAAATATGCTCAGGAAGAATGGCTGCCAATCATTGAAGAATCAGGAAAACTATTGGGTAAAATGCCTCGGAGTATCGCACATAACGGATCCAGAATCTTACATCCTGTAGTGCATATGCAAGTGTTGAATTCAAAAGGAGAACTATATCTTCAAAAGCGAGCCGCACATAAATTTATTCAACCCAATAAATGGGATACCGCGGTCGGTGGACATGTTTCTGCAGAAGAGTCAGTAGATCTTTCTTTGCAGCGTGAATCTTCTGAAGAAATTGGATTGAATCATTTTAAGGCTGAGCCATTTAAGCAATATATTTGGGAGAGCGATATTGAAAAAGAGTATGTATTTGGATTTATTACTCAAACAGAAGTTGAGCTAAAGCCCAATCCGGAAGAAGTGTCAGAAGGTAAATTCTGGACTTTTAATGAGATTGATGAGCGTTTGGGAAAAGGTGTTTTTACCCCAAATTTCGAATATGAATATCCCTTTCTAAAGGAGTTTGTGAGGCAGAGGTTTAAAAATTAAACCATTGGCATTAGGGCTTCGTAATCGCATAAAAAAATCCCCGTTTCATTTGAAGCGGGGATTTTAATATGAAGAGTTTTTTAAATTCTTCTTTTCTCTTTGATTCTGGCTTTTTTACCAGTAAGTTCTCGTAGATAGTAAATACGCTTTCTACGTACTTTACCATGACGATTCACCTCAATTTTTTCGATGAAAGGTGAGTTTAAAGGAAAAATTCTTTCAACACCCTGGTTTCCAGACATTTTTCTTACGGTGATCATTTTAGCATCACCAGCACCTTTAATCTGAATTACAACACCTTTAAAAATCTGGATACGTTCCTTATTTCCCTCTTTAATCTTGTAAGATACAGAGATGGTGTCTCCTGCTCCAAAAGAAGGTACTTCTTTTGATTCAGTTTTAAATGCTTCTTCGGCAATTTTAATTAAATCCATTTTTATAAAATCTATTTGCATTTAACAAATACATGCAATATTACGTGAACTACTTGTTCAATAAGAGATTACATGCAGATCGTTCAATCGGGCGCAAAATTAGCATTTTATTTTTGTAATTAAAACAAAATCAGTTGATTTTTAAAATAAATTACCTTGTATCGCATCTGGTTTTATTTCAACTATTTTTTCTAAAGTGATGTACCAAATAAATCCTTTCACATTATTGTTGCCCATGCTCTTTATTTGCTTTAAGTATTGTAGAATTTGATTTTCGTATTTTTTCTCAATATGCTCACCAAATTTATAATCTATTACATGAACTTCGTTGTTAATAAATACTACTCTGTCGGGCCTATAAGTGCCCGTTGGTGTTAATATATTATTTTCTGTTTTTATGATGTGATTGGCATTAAACCATTCTTTAGTTGTGTTTTGACTTATTAAAGATTTAATCTGTTGACTTATTTTTTCTTTATCATTTTCTGATAATTTTCCTTCGAAAATCATTTGAGTCAAAGCATTATCCACATCATTTATATCGATGATATTTTCAAAGGCTTCATGCATTATTTTTCCATGATTGATTCTACTGTATTTAGTATCTTTTGAAAAATAATCGTCACTTTCACTTTTAATGGCAATATTTTTATTACTCAACAGGTTGTTTGTAAAAGGCTTTAACTGTTCACTAATAATATCACTGCTACTTTCAGGTTGTTTTTTCTGTTGTTTTAAATTTCCATAGGTGAATAATCCGGTTTCTTCATTCCATCCTGAATTTAGATCCAGAAAATCTGATTTTTCATCAGTGAGTTCACTATTATTAAAAGTAAAAAATAGTAAATCAGATACACTTTTAAATCCTGAACTACTACTTTTTGATGGAGTTGGTCCGAAAGTAACCAAAGCTTCACAGCACCTTGTAAAAGCAACATATAATAAATTCAGACTGTCTACATATTGATACATCAGTTCCTGAAAATAGGCTTCCTTGAAAATTGTATTTTTGAGTCTGGATGTATAGGTAACGGGTAGTAATTTAATACTATTAAATGGTTCCTGATCCGGTTGACACCAAATGGTATTGCTATTGATCTCCGTATCCAGTTTCCAGTTGCAAAAGGGAATTAAAACCACTTTAAATTCAAGTCCTTTTGATTTATGAACGGTCATAATTTTAATGGCATCCTGATCATCAGGTACAGCAATGGCTTCTAATTTTCCTTTATCTTCCCACCAATCAATAAAGGCTGTTAAATCAGGGTAGTGGTCTTTAATAAATTGATTGGTACAATTAATAAAAGCTTGTATAAATATACCTTGTTCTTTTTTTACCTGATCGGGTAATTTGTTTGCTAAATATTCAACCAATTCAAGTAATGGCTTTTGCTTTTTACTTAAAAGTTCATCAATCCAGGTGTATGTATGGTCTTTAAAGCTGCTTTCAGAGTCGAAATCAAAGATATGACCAATTTCAATGTTTGTTTCATCATTATCCGGTTTTTCTAATAGTTGTTTATTTAAAACTAAATCAGCTTTTAGAATTCCATTTGAGGAGTTTTGCAGATATTTGATTTGTGCCATAATAAAGTTAATGGCCGAAGAACCAGATAAAAACAAAGATTCATTTGATACTACCGGAATAGTGGTGCCTGAATCAGAATAGTTACCCGAAAGTAATGCATTTGCAATAGTTTCACCTTCTCCTTTTTTACGTACCAATACACATATGTCACTATATTTATAGCCATGTTGCAATATGTTCTCGATTTTTTGCACCATTTCAGGGAGCATTTGTTCATTGTATGTGATACCTTTCTCATTAGGTAAAAACCGCACATGTATATGCCCATTCTCCTCCTTGTTGTGACTCGGAATGTTTTGAAAAACATCTAAATAAGCATGTGATATTTTACTTTTAAAATTCTCTAATGTTTCTGATTTATTGATATGTTCAGAGACGGTATGGTTAAAATCATTTTGAACAAATTTTGAGGTGGCTGAGAATATTGAGTTATTAAATTTAATGATGTTAGCTTCACTTCTGTAATTTTGATCAAGTGTTTTTAAATCGTTACCATGTTGGTAAAAATCATTAATGACCTGCTGATCCAATAGATTCCAATCTGAATTTCTCCACCGATATATTGATTGTTTTACATCTCCAACAATCAAACTTGTATCGTTGCTCGATAATGAGTTGTCAACAAGGGGTTTGAAGTTTTGCCATTGAAGTTTTGATGTATCCTGAAACTCATCAATCATAAAATTTTGATATCTCGTACCTATTTTTTCATAAATAAATGGAGTGTCATTTTGGTCGATTATTTTATTTAAAAAATGGGAGGAGTCTGCGATTAAGAATATATTTTCTTCCCGACAAATATTTTGTACTTCCAGTGCGATATCGGCAATAATACCCAGTGCGTAATAATTTAGCGTAATCACTTTTGCGGTATTATAAGTTTCAAAATCGTTTTCAATGATGTTGAGAGCTTGTTTTAAGAGTTTATTTAAAAGTGGAAAAATCTCCTCAATTATTTCGTTGGTCTTGGGATTATTATCTTTTCGCCCCCATTTTTCCGGTAAGTCAATTAATTTAGATACAGCTGTATTTACTTCAATTTTATCGAGCGTTTTTAATTTTTCGAAATATTTCAGTGGCGAACGGGATTTTCCTGTAAAATCATCATACTGCAATCCAATTTTACTGATGACGGTACTTCCTTCCTTTCCAATTTTAGAAATTTGTGATTCAAAGTTTTGGATGATGTCCTGCATCTGTTTTAAATAGTTGTTCATCCATTCCTTATTGCTAATATTGATAAGGAGATCACGACTTTCTATTTGAAATAACTCATTAAAAATCTCACTACCTAAACTATTTAAATCGTTGCTAAGATTCCAGCTTTTACCTTGACGTAGTTTTTGTTCAGCAAATTGTACCAGCCAGTTTTTAAGATATTTGTTTTCTGGTAAATCTACCTTCATCAATAAGTGGTCAATGGCTTTTTGAAGTATTTTGGAGGCGTTAAGTTCTATTTTAAATCCACTTTCTAATCCAGCCTCCCGGGCAAAAGACCTGATGATTTTCTGGAAGAAACTATCAATTGTACTGACAGAAAAACTGGAAAAATCGTGAAGAAGATAAGAGAGCAAAACATGTGCTCTTTTTTGTACTTTCTTTTCCGACAAATTAAATTCCTTGCACAGGTCATCCACATAATCACGAGTTGTACCAACCGAAATCTGATACAATTTTTCGAGTATGCGACTTTTCATTTCACCTGTTGCTTTATTGGTAAAAGTAACAGCTAGTGTGTGTTTATAATTTAAAGGATTATCAAAAAGTAAAAAAAGAAACTCCCTTGTTAGTGTATATGTTTTACCGGATCCTGCAGATGCACGGTAGATTTTTAATTTCGACATGAATGTTATTTTACGCTAAAATAACAAATACAAAGTAAAAATGAGCTTTTCAATGTAGGAGAGAGGATAATATTTTAATTTCTATTTAGCGCCAGTCCATAAAGTCGGGTGTTTGGATTATAAAGTTTAATTACAAGGCGTGTGAAAAATTCAAACCGCAGTATACTAGCGTATATGAGGATTTGGATTTTGAGCAACAACGCAGTAGTTGGACTTT
>JBNKGY010000254.1:0-6147 GCA_050290065.1 Marinilabiliaceae bacterium | reverse complement strand
AGACACAGATCCTTCGAAAATTTCATTACAAATATGATCTCTGGATTAATCGCATATTCATTTTTCCCAAAGAAGCCTGCTATTAAATATGACGAAATTATTACAGACCAATTGGCTTTATTTTAAAATCGAACTCAGGTTTTTTGGTTTTCGCCCTTCCTTTGTTGCTTACAGTGCAATTATTATTGACTACTATCTGTTTTTATTTTTTTAATGAATCGGGAATTAGATCAAACGCTGTCAGGTTGTTAACGCTGATAGGTTTTTACCATCTAAAAAAACTATCTTTATTCTGATGACAGGTTTTAAGTTTAAAATGCTAAATAATGGCTTTGAATAATATAGAATTAAAACAAGGATACTTTTACCATATATATAATAACCTTCTATGTTGTAATTTATTTGAAGAGGAAAAAGACTATTTAAAGTTTCTTTCATTGTTGGGAAAATATGTAGAACCTATGGCTGAAATATTTTCATTTATATAAAAGAGGATGTTATGTATAAATTATCCAACGCTGCCAGGTCCAGGGACGCTGTCAGGTTTGAAGATCACAAATGGGAAACTGTTCCTAAACCTGACAGCGTTGAAAATCTGTTAGCGTTTGAATAGAGGAGATTCATGGTAACGATTCAGTATAGTTATACCTTATAAAATAGAAAAAAGCAGGAAATTGTATATGTAATATATAACAGACATGAACTGAGTATATTTTGTAATCAATTAGGATTTATAAGTACTTCTGGTTTGGAAAATGTTGAATCAAACGCTGTTAGGTTTTTAGAATCCTATCGTATAAAAACGGTGCCTTTGAAATTTTTAATATCCTTACATTGCTGTTTGGTTAGCTCGGAACAGGCTTCTGGTAAGTTATTGAGATCGAAAAAATCATAGGCTGCTATTTCTTCGGTTTGAAGAATGATGGATTGATGGTTGATATTGTTTTCCATCATGAACAGAAAGGAGAGATTCTGGATGATATCGCCGTTGGAAAAGGCATGATGCCATTTGTCGGAGGAATAAATGCCTACTAAGCTTTGGGTGTTGAGCGACAGGTTTAATTCTTCTTTGATTTCCCGTTTTACAGTTTCTTCAATGGATTCGTCTAAATCCTGCAGGCCTCCGGGAAATCCCCATTGCTTCAGATCTTTATGGTAGGTTAATAAAATTTTGTCCTCTTTTGTAATCACCCCCACGCTACTGGGCATAATCACCTGTTGCTTTCCCAGGTGCTTTCTTAGTATTTTCCAGTATTCCATTTTTCTTATTTTAACGCAAAAATAGTAATATATTTTAATGAAGGCTAAAGTGTTTGATAAAGGTATTGGGGTGGAGTGTTAAGGAGCGGTTTTTATGGATTGGTTGTGAGGAGGATATTAGTTTTTGGATATTGGTTTATTTGAAGATCTGTTAATTTAACAACTGACAGCCAAAGCTTACAACTGCATAATTCACTATCTCCTTCTAAAAAACTATCTTTAGCATCAAATTTTACAATGCCGATATAATAGTTGAAATGACTTTTTTTTTCTTAACTATCAAAGTCATTTAACTGTTACATAGGTATAATCCAAAAGTGTTTTTTTAAAAGGTAGTATTACATGAAAGAGAAGAAAAAGATTCTGATTTTTATAGATTGGTTTTTGCCTGGTTATAAGGCTGGTGGTCCTGTGAGGTCAATGGCTAATATGGTTGAGTATTTAGGTGATAGGTATGAATTTTATATTGTTACGCGCAATACTGATTATACTGAAACTACTCCATATACGGGTATTTCTACTAATGAATGGGTAGGTTTTTCCGAGGGGGTTAAGGTATTCTATGCTTCTATTGAAATTCAGAATTTGAACAATTATAGGGAAATCATTCAATCTCAAAATTTTAGTGTAGCTTATGTAAACGGAATTTATTCGTGGAAGTATTCTATTCTACCACTAATAGCTTTAAGAGGATTTAAAGGAAAGAAGATTGTTGCTTCAAGGGGGATGTTAGCACAAAGTGCTATTGACGTGAAAGGAGGAAAGAAGAAGGTTTTCTTAAGATTAGTGAAGTTGTTTAACTTATATAAAGGAGTTATTTTTCATGTTACTAATGATAAAGAAAAGGGTGATGTAAAAAAGGTGCTGGGTTCAAGGTTCAAGGTTCAGGTAGCTGATAATTTACCAAAGAAAGCCTTGCCTGAAGAGAAAAGTATTCATAAAGTGGGAGGGGCTTTAAAACTGGTAAGTTTGGCTCGTATTTCTCCGGAGAAGAATACCTTGTTTGCCATTGAGAAGTTAAAGGATTTTGGAGATATAAAGGGTGAGATTACCTTTGATTTATATGGTCAGATATACAATGAAGCCTATTGGGATGAATGCAAAACGGTTATTGAACAATTACCTAAAAATATTAAAGTGACACATAAAGGTACCATTAATGCTGAACAGGTAGGAGAGACTATTCAAAATTACCATGCTTTATACCTACCTTCGAGAGGAGAGAATTTTGGTCATGTGATATTGGAAAGTTTTATGTCGGGACGACCAGTATTGATCAGTGATCAAACGCCCTGGAGAGGTCTTGCTGATGAAAAGTGTGGGTTTGATGTAGATTTGAAAAGAAGCACAGATTACAAATCAGTGTTATCAGATCTGTTATTCATGGAACAACAAGAGTTTGATAAGTGGTGCGAAGGGGCCAGAAGGAAGGCGGAGGGGTTTGTTAATGATCCGGGATTGGTGAAGGGGTATGAGGAGTTGTTTGGGTGAAATTATACAATAAAGACCTGACAGGTTTATTTACAAGATGTCAATAAACCTGTCAGGTCTTGTTAATATAAATTACATGTCAAAATACACGCAAAATCTGCAACGTGGTTGTTTTTACCATATTTATAATAGGGGCATTAGTGGATGTAATCTATTTGAAAAAGAAGATAATTACACTTATTTTCTCTCTTTGTATGAAAAATATATAGATAAAATTGCAGATACGTATGCATGGGTACTTATGCCTAACCATTTTCATTTTTTGGTGTATATTAAAGATTATAAAGACCTGTCAGGTCTGCAAGGAGAGATTAAACCTCAACATCAATATTTTTCAAATTTATTTATTGCTTATACAAAGGCGTTTAATAAATACAATAATCGTCATGGAGCCCTATTTGAAAGACCTTTTAAACGTAAAATGATCGATTCTGAAGATTATTTGAGACAGACTGTTATGTATATCCATAACAATCCAAAGCATCATGGTTTTGTTTCAGATCCTGTTGATTATGCATGGAGTAGTTATTTGACTTGTAATTCAGAGAAAGAGACTAAATTAAAAAGGGAAGAAGTATTGAATATGTTCAGTGACAAAAGTAACTTTGAATATTGTCATCGGAATTATAAGAATTCCAGTGTTGGAGAATATTTTGAATAGGAATATATAAAGACCTGACAGGTTTAATAACCATAATGCCAATAAACCTGTCAGGTCTGGTCTTTAAGATATATTATTTGTTTCCATCCAGTGATTTAAGACAACTAAAGGCCATATTCTGGAATAGGTAACAGAAGGATTGTTGTTGTTGAATTGCTTCCAAAGATTAGTGAGGGATTTCTCGTTGAAATATGGGCGTTGTGCCAACTGATTGATATGGTGGTCGGCAAGATCAAATAAATCATTTTTTAACCATTCGCTCCATGGAAATACAAATCCCATTTTTTGGCGATTAACAATGTAGTCCGGTAATAAATCAGACAATGAATCCACCAATAGTTTTTTAGGTGTATGTGGGTACTTTATTTGATCAGGAACTGATAGCAAACATTCAACGAGTTCATGATCTAAAAATGGGACTCTTACTTCCAACGCATGTGCCATACTCATTTGATCACTATCTCGTAATAACACATTTTGCATATAAGTACTGATCTCTGAAATAGAGACTTTGCTTAATACTTCCTTATCATCCAGATGATACTGATTTAGATACTCAATGGGTAAATGATGATTAATCAATGGATAAGCCAAAAGTTGATCCACTCTATTGTCCATGAGTACCTGACGGGATATGGAGTACTGTGTAGTGAAATCATATGTTTTTGTATTTAACAGTGCTTTTACCTTATCGGAAGCCACACCGGGTTTCACCTTTTGCAAAGTGTTTCCCAACATATTTCTTACTCCTTGGGGAAGTTTCCATATGAACTTATTGGATTCCAATTTTGCCATGCGATTAAATATGGCATACCCGGCAAAAAGTTCATCTCCACCTAAACCCGACAAAGCCATGGTAACTCCTGCTTCCTTGGTAGCTTTGGATACCATCCATGTATTGGGCCCATCTCCTGAGGGATGATCAATAGCATTTAGTGCATGCGGAAGATCATTTAAGAAATCACCAGGAGTGAGATTAATTTCTGTGTGATCTGTATGGTGCATTTTTGCAATATGTGCGGCATATTTGGCTTCACTAAATTCTTTTTCGGCAAAGGAAATATTAAAAGTTTTGACTTGTCTGTTGGATGTTTGTGCCATAGCACCAACAACGGCACTTGAATCAATACCACCGGAAAGAAAAGCTCCAAAGGGTACATCTGCCACTAATCGTCTTTTTACAGAAGCATAAAACCTTTCCCGTACTAAGGATTTTACATCTTCATAATTGTTTGGAACATCCTTTTTGCAATCGTCAATCTTCCACCACTTTTCTTTTACAATCTTTTTATTCTGAGCTTGTATTTGAATATAAGAACCCGGTTCCAGCATCCACACATTTTTAAGTATGGTATTGGGTGCCTGAACGGTCTGATAACGTAAATAATCCGTTAACCCAACAGTATCTATTTGTCTTTCTACAAAATCACTGGCCAATAAGGATCTTATTTCCGAGGAAAATACAAGAGTTTCTTCGTTGTAATAGTAATACAATGGTTTAATGCCGAGTCTGTCTCTTACTAAAGTCAGTTGCTTGGTTTTATTATTCCATATGGCAAAAGCAAACATGCCATTGAATTTATCCAGACATTGAATACCCCATTGTTGCCAAGCTGCTAATATTACTTCTGTATCGGAATGAGAAACGAAAGGATAGTTGAGTTCTTTTTTTATCTGTTCAAAGTTATAGATCTCCCCATTATAGACTACTGTATAATTATCATCGGAGGTACTCATGGGTTGATGTCCCCCACTTGATAAATCGATAATAGATAAGCGTTGATGACCTAATGTAATATTATCAGATGCATAAGTTCCTGAATCATCGGGACCACGGTGTTTCATGGCTTGATTCATTCTTTCTACCTGAGGGATATATGTTTGTTTGCTATGAGAAAATATTCCGTTTATTCCGCACATTAGTTATGTCAAATGTTATTTTGATTTGATTTTCTGATTGTTTTCGTAAAGTTCCTGATATAAATCAGAATACTGTTGGGCGACTTTTTTTAAACTAAAACGTTTAACATTTTGTAAGCCTTTCTCAATGATGTTTTTTTGGTAATGTTTATCATTAATTACTTTTAATATACCTTGTTTAATTGAGTTAATATCATAAGGATCAACATAACAGGCTCCTTCACTAGCAACTTCAGGCATAGAGGATAAATTAGATGTGATTACAGGACGACCAGTTGCTTGAGCTTCTAATATAGGTAATCCAAATCCTTCTAAAAGCGATACAAAGGTAAGAAGATCACACTTTTGATATTGTTCAATTAATTCATCTTCTTCTGGTGTTGGTTCTGATTTTGCATAGATTTCTTCAAAATCATCCCCCTTTTCCTTCAGTAATTGATCACGTACGCGAGCAGCATTATTTAATAGTTCTTGTTTAACAGCCCATTTTGGTTTCATGGTAACGATTTTATCTGCTTCTGCATCGACTACATCCAAAGAGCTAATGACACGTGTTGCTCTCCCGGTTGCGCAGTGTGGAGATTCCATATTGCTATTGTATCCATCACACAATTGATCGATAAGTATTTCCATTAAATCACCTGAATTATTTTGATTGACCGGAGCATGAATTCGATTATAAACCAAATTTAAAATATCAACTTCACGCATCCCAAACATATTTGACATAGGCAAACTATTAGATTCAATTTTATCTAATACACGAATTGATTTATTGCGGCGAGTGATGTCACCAATTGCGTTTAATCTTTGTC
>JBNKGY010000253.1:0-6186 GCA_050290065.1 Marinilabiliaceae bacterium | reverse complement strand
GTAAATTTCTCTAAAGAGCAACTTGTTGGGATTTATCATGATATGGCTTTGATTCGTAATTTTGAAACCATGTTGAATACCATTAAAATTCGTGGGGAATATGAAGGTATTGCATATAATCATCCTGGTCCTGCTCACCTTTCAATAGGTCAGGAATCTGCTGCTGTAGGGATGGCATATCATTTGGGTGTGGATGATTTTATTTTTGGTTCGCACCGTTCTCATGGGGAAATTCTTGCCAAAGGAATGTCTGCCATTTCAAAAACGTCCGATGACGATTTGATGGATATGATGAAAAATTTCTTTGATGGAACCATTCTTAATATTGTTTCTAAAAATCATAAAGGAGATGTTAAGTCATTAGCCAGGCGGTTTTTAGTGTATGGTACCCTGGCTGAAATTTTTGCCCGTGAAACTGGTTTTAATAAAGGTTTAGGTGGTTCAATGCATGCCTTTTTTACACCATTTGGTGTTTATCCAAACAATGCTATTGTAGGTGGATCAGGAGATATTGCTGTAGGGGCGGCCTTATATAAAAAGGTGAATCAAAAAGATGGTATTGTTGTGGCCAATATTGGTGATGCCTCAATGGCTTGTGGACCTGTTTGGGAAGGTTTAGCCTTTGCCTCAATGGATCAGTTTGAAGAGCTATGGGAAGGAGCCTATAAAGGTGGTTTGCCAATCATCTTTAATATTATGAATAACCAATATGGTATGGGTGGTCAAACTTGTGGTGAAACCATGGGGTATGATATTGCCGCACGTATTGGTGCCGGAGTAAATCGTGATAGTATGCATGCTGAACGTGTTGATGGTTACAACCCATTGGCCGTTATTGATGCTTATGCACGAAAAATGAAACTCCTGAAAGAGAAAAAAGGTCCTGTATTATTGGATGTATTGACTTATAGATATAGTGGTCACTCTCCTTCTGATGCTTCATCCTACCGTACAAAAGAGGAAGTGGAAGCATGGGAAGCCCAGGATTGTATCATGTCATTTGGTAATGAGCTTGTGAACGCAGGTATTGTTACACAATCAGATTTAGATGATATACAATCAGATATTGTTGAATTGATGAAATACTCAATGACATTGGCTATTGATGATGAAGTAAGTCCAAGAATGGATTTGGTAAAACATCCTGAGCTAATTGGTGCCATGATGTTCTCAGATGGAAGTGTTGATAAGATGGAGGATCGTCCTGTGGAAGTAAATCATCCTATGGAAGAAAATCCTAGAGTAAAACAGATTGCCAATAAAGAGCGTTTTGCTTTTGATAAAAATGGTAAGCCATTTTCAAAAATTAAGCAATACCAACTAAAAGATGGATTATTTGAAGCTATTGTGGATCGTTTTTATAAAGATCCAACATTAATAGCTTATGGAGAAGAAAATCGAGACTGGGGTGGTGCATTTGCTGTTTATCGTGGATTAACAGAGGCTTTACCATATCAGCGATTGTTTAATTCTCCCATTTCTGAAGCTTCAATTATTGGTACTGCTATTGGTTATGCTATGTGTGGCGGTCGCGTTATTCCTGAAATAATGTATTGCGATTTCCTTGGACGATGTGGTGACGAGGTGTTTAATCAGTTACCCAAGTGGCAAGCTATGTCAGGTAATGTGATTAAGATGCCTGTAGTAATCAGAGTATCGGTTGGTTCTAAGTATGGTGCACAGCACTCGCAGGATTGGTCTTCACTAGTAGCACATATTCCAGGATTGAAAGTTTGTTTCCCGGCAACACCCTATGATGCAAAGGGATTAATGAATACTGCACTTCAGGGTACAGATCCGGTTGTGTTTTTTGAAAGTCAAAGACTTTATGATATAGGAGAGCAGTTCCATGAAGGTGGTGTGCCAGAGGAGTATTACGAAATTCCGTTTGGAGAAGCAGATATTAAACGAGAAGGAAAAGATATTACCATTTTATCTATCGGAGCAACCGTATACAGAGCGTTAGAAGCTGCTGAGGAATTGGAAGAGAAATATGGAATGTCAGCAGAGGTAATTGATGCTCGTACACTGGTTCCTTTTAATTACGAACCAGTAATTGCATCTCTTAAAAAGACTGGACGTATTTTATTGACAAGTGATGCCAGTGAAAGAGGATCTTATTTAAAGGATATGGCGCAACGAATTACCGAGTTAGCCTTTGATGAATTAGATGCACCACCGGTAGTTGTTGGTTCGCGTAACTGGATTACGCCTGCCTATGAGTTGGAAGAGTTTTTCTTCCCATGTAAAGAATGGATCATTGATGCGATTCATGAAAAAATAGTTCCTCTTAAGGGACATACAGTTAAAAACAACTTTACAAATGCCGAAATTATCAGACGAGGAAAATTAGGAATATAATTAGTACTTGTACGAAAACTCAAGTGGCAGATAAGAAAGCTTCATTTTTGAGGCTTTCGAAGCTCGAAAAATGTGAGTTTACTTACGTTAATGACCATTTTGAGAGCAAGAGTAACGAAAAAAATGGAGATTTCTTGCTGACACTAATTATCAACCATAGGTTCATATGTTCCAAATACGAGCATCTGAACTTTTATATAGTAATTTCTCAACATAAAGTAATTAATTTGTGTTCGTCTATAAAGTCCAACTACTGCGTTGTTGCTCAGAATCCAAATCCTCATATACGATAGTGTAATGCGGTTTGAATTTTTCACACGCCTTGTATTTAAACTTTATACTCCAAACACCCGACTTTATGGACAGGCACTAATTAATAACAAATGGAGCTCCTACTTCGCTCCAATTACTAATAAAAAAATCATGAAAAATCTATCTAAACTCCCCGATAAATCAGACCTAAATAACAATCTCAAAGATATCCAAATACATGAGGTAAATGGTCATATCCATACTCCATATTCTTTTAGTGCATTTAAAGATATTCCGGAAATATTTCAATTAGCAAAAAATGAAAATATAAAGGTATTGGGGATTAATGATTTCTACACAACCGATGGTTATCAAGAATTTAATGATTTGGCTCAGAAGAACAAGGTTTATCCTTTGTTCAATATTGAATTTATAGGATTAAATGTAAATGATCAGCAAAAAGGTTTAAAGGTGAATGATCCGGGTAATCCCGGAAGAACTTATTTTTCGGGAAAGGGGTTGTGTTTTCCTCCCCAATTGGACGAACCCTATGCATCATTACTTAACAGAGTAAAGGCAGAAACTTTAAAGCAAGTTGAAGCTATGGTAGATAAGGTGAATGCTATTTTAAAGGAAATGGAATCTGACATTGAAATCTCAATGAAAGAAATTTTTGAAAAATATGCTGTTGATCAGGTTCGTGAGCGACACATCGCAAAAATTATAAGAGTTAAAGTATACGATAAATATCAATCTGATGAAGAACGAAAAGTGTTTTTTGAAAGAATGTATTCAGGTAGAGCTTCTTCGGCAAATTCAGATGATATTTCAGCAGTTGAAAATGAAATTAGAGGTATGCTATTAAAAGCAGGGGGAAGGGCTTTTGTAGAAGAAGATCCCAAAGCTTTTTTAAGTGTCAGCGAAATTCAATCCATTATACTTAATGCAGGTGGTATTCCTACTTATCCCTTATTAGCAGATAACGCGAAAGGAGAGTATACTGATTTTGAGCAGGATAAGGAATCGTTATTGACGGAATTGAAAAACAGAGGTGTGTATTCTATAGAATTTATTCCTAACAGAAACGATCTGCAACTATTAAAGGAATATGCGCAGTTCTTTTGGGAAAATGAGATACTCGTAACATTTGGAACGGAGCACAATACACCGGAAATGATCCCATTAACAGTTGAAACCCGTGGTCATGTGGATTTAGATAATGAAATGAAGGAATTGTCATACAAAGGGGCCTGTGTGGTTGCTGCTCATCAATATTTAGTTGCTAAGGGTGAGACTGGTTTTGTTGATAAAGAAGGGGCACGAAATGGTAAAAGCCTGCAGCCATTTGTAGAATTAGGACATTCTGTAATTAGTAATTTTATTGAATAGCAAAATATAAAGTGGTTTACAAATTATTTGATTCAACGAATTAAGGATAGATAAAAATGGCAATAGATAAAAAAGTGGTAAAAATCCTTCCTGCACTAAGGATGATGCTATCAGAAGATAAAATAAAAGTGGCAAGAATATCAGAAGATATAGAGGTGACAAAAGCACAGGTTGAGATTGATATTGAGGGAGGAGGTCAAGATGTATTGGTTCATATTAAAGAAGTAGTTAGTGCATACAAGGCCGCAAATGGACAATTACCTGAAATCATAAATTTAAAAGGTCTGGGAGTGGCAGTTGTTGCAGAATCACCCTATAAAATTGATTGTTTACTGTCACAAAAAACTATTGATCCGGAAAAAACTAATCAAGGACGTGCAGAAGGAAAAACGGCTATCATAACAGGTGGGGCTCAGGGATTCGGTGGTGGATTGGTTGAGTATTTTATTAAAGACGGAGGTAATGTAGTAATTGCAGATTTAAATGAAGAAAAAGGGCTGGAATATGCTGATGAATTAAATAAGAAAGCAGGATCGAATAAAGCCATATTTGTTAAAGTTGATGTTTCCGACCCCGTATCTGTTGAGAATCTGATTTTTCAAACAGTATGTGAATTTGGAGGATTTGATGTATTTATCTCCAATGCCGGTGTGTTAAGAGCCGGTGGATTAGAGGAGATGACTCCTGAGAATTTTGAGTTTATGACCAAGGTTAATTATACTGGGTACTTTAATTGTGCCAAGTATGCTTCTCCGGTTTTAAAACTCCAAACTGCATATAAAGATGGTTATTTTGCTGATATCATTCAAATCAACTCGAAATCTGGACTAAAAGGAAGTAATAGAAACTTTGCATATGCAGGTGGTAAATTTGGAGGAATTGGTTTAACTCAATCTTTTGCGTTGGAATTAATGCCTTCAAGAGTAAAAGTGAATTCTATATGTCCGGGTAACTTCTTTGATGGACCACTATGGAGTGATCCTGAAAAAGGGTTGTTTGTTCAGTATCTTAAAGCTGGTAAAGTAAAAGGAGCCAAATCAATTGATGATGTGAAGGCATTTTACGAGGCTCAGGTGCCAGCAGGTCGTGGGTGTACAGTAATTGATGTTATGAGAGCTGTTTTTTATGTGATGGAACAGGAATATGAAACCGGTCAGGCTATTCCGGTAACAGGAGGACAGGAAATGTTGAATTAGAATGATATACTGCACTAGCCTGAATTATTTATGAATACATCAGGCTAGATAATATAAATGTTTAATATGAAGGGTATGGAAATTAAAGCGGTTATTTTTGATTTAGATGGAACACTTATAGATACTATTGAGGATATTGCAGGTGCTAATAATATGATGTTAAAGGATTTTGGTTTTCCAATTCATACTATTAGCGAATATATCAAATGGATAGGTAATGGAGCCAGGATTTTAGTGGAAGCATCATTACCGCCGGAAATGCGAAGTGAGGATATTGATAAATATTTAACTAAGTATGAGCAATACTATCGAAGCAATATTGATGTGAAGAGTAAGTTATTTCCGCAAATGGATGAGTTGTTAGACAGGCTGACAAATGCAGGTATTCCTGTGGCAATAGTTACCAATAAACCTCAATCTCTGACGGATACAATAATTAATATCTATTTTAAAAGATGGACATTTGCTAATGTGATTGGTCATACAAATCATTTTCCTCATAAACCCGATCCTGCAGGTGCTCTTCATTTTGCAAAACAAATAAATACAGCTCCTGAGAATATTCTTTTTGTTGGTGATTCTGTGGTTGATATACAAACGGCTATAGCTGCAGGTATGATACCGATGGGCGTGAAATGGGGATATGGAAATCCAGAGTTAGAAGGGAAAAATATTACTTTGGTAGATCAACCTCAGAAAATAATAGATTATTTAAATGTAGAGACAGTAATATAAAACTGATTTGGCCAGCTTAATAAATTAGAGCTGGTTATCAGAGATTTACTATTTTTTTCAAACATGAAATTATCATGATTAAGTATTAACTACTAAAGGTCCTATAACTACTGAGAGATAATTTACCAAAAGTTATCTTTCTTTTACGTTTATTATCTTGTTATACCAATTAAAACTATAAATGCGCTGGTATAATGCCGAGGTAAATTCAAGCTACTTTAGGAACGTAGTGAACTAGAAGTAGCATTTTGAA
>JBNKGY010000252.1:0-6216 GCA_050290065.1 Marinilabiliaceae bacterium | reverse complement strand
TCTCAAAATGATCATTTACATCAGTAAACTCACATTTTTCGAGCTTCGAAAGCCTCAAAAATGAAGCTTTCTTATCTTCCACTTGAGTTTCCGTGCAAGTACTATTTAAGACTCAACTTCACAACTCAAAGCCTTACAGCCAATTGCTTAACCATCTTATCTTTCCACATTCCAAAGTCTCCTTTAATAATATGTTTTCTGGCCTCTTTCACTAACCAAAGGTAAAAGGCCAGATTATGAAGACTCCCTATCTGAGCGGCTAGCAATTCTTTAGAAATAAATAAATGTCTTAAATACGCCTTAGAATAATGTTTATCAACAAAGGAGGTTCCCTCAGGATCGATTGGTGAAAAGTCATCTTTCCACTTTTCATTTTTCATATTCATAATTCCCCTTGAGGTAAACAACATACCATTTCTTCCATTCCTTGTAGGCATAACACAATCGAACATATCTACACCTAAGGCTATCGACTCCAAAATATTTACAGGAGTACCCACTCCCATCAAATATCTGGGTTTATCTTTGGGTAAAATTCCGGTCACAACTTCAGTCATTTCATACATCACTTCTGCTGGCTCACCAACAGATAATCCTCCAATTGCATTTCCTTCCCGCTCAAATGAAGCAATATACTCAGCTGATTGCTTTCTCAAATCTCGAAAACCTGCACCTTGTACAATTGGAAAAAATGTTTGACTATGACCGTATTTTGGTTGTGTTTTGTCAAATTTATCAATTCCTCTCTTCAACCAACGGTGTGTTAATTCCATGGAGTTTTTGGCATATTTATGATCGGCATCGCCGGGAGCACACTCATCAAATGCCATTATAATATCAGCTCCGATAGTTCGCTGTATATCAACTACATTTTCAGGAGTAAACAAATGCTTGGATCCATCAATGTGAGATCTGAATACTGCACCTTCCTCCTTTAACTTTCTATTTCCACTTAACGAAAAAACCTGATATCCACCACTATCAGTTAATATCGGCTTATTCCACCCATTAAACTTATGTAATCCACCTGCTTTCTCAATAATTTCAAGTCCCGGCCTTAAATATAGATGATATGTATTACCGAGTATTATTTGCGCAAGAATATCATTTTCAAGATCATTAAAATGTACACCTTTTACACTACCAACAGTTCCAACAGGCATAAAAATTGGCGTTTCAATCTCACCATGATCAGTACTTAACTTACCGGCTCTTGCCCTTGTGACAGAATCTGTTACTTGTAATTTAAAATCCATTTAACTTATTTTTGGGGATGCAAATATATACAAATATTTAACCACCCTTCTGATTTTATTAAATTGCACGAAAAGAGCAGCAATTCCAACAAAGAAGAAATACAATATTATAACATTACAATTCAATATAATACAAAAAACATTCTAACCTGAGTTCAATTAAAATATCAATTTAGTATTTGCTTTCTATTAAAAAATACTCATATTTGACAAGTGGAACTATCAAACTTTATACCAACATCGGGCATATGGCTATACCTTTTTATAGCACTAGCAATACTGTTATTAATCCAACTGTTTTATTATACATTCTATTTCGGTAAGCTCGCAAAACACGCAAAAAAAGAGGACTCAGCTACTCATCAATATAGCTATCCTCCAATTTCTATAATTATTTGTGCTAAAAACGAATCAAAAAATCTTGAAATAAATTTACCAAAAGTTTTAGAGCAAAGTTACCCCGGATCATTTGAAGTTATTGTAGTTAATGACGCTTCTGAGGATAATACTGAACTCGTTCTGGCTCACTTTAAACAAAAATACAATAAACTATATTTCACCTCCATTCCATATGATAAAAAGTTTAGACATGGAAAAAAACTGGCTCTTACCATAGGAATTAAAGCAGCCAAACACGAGCACTTGATTTTCACCGATGCCGATTGTTACCCGGTTAGCACAAATTGGTTAAAATTAATGGCTCAGGGATTTCATAATAACAAAGAGATTGTATTAGGCTATGGTCCCTATAAAAAACAAAAAAGCTTTTTAAATTACTGGTTAAGGTACGACACATTCTATATTGCAGCTCAATATTTTTCTTACGCACTCAGAGGGATTCCTTACATGGGAGTTGGAAGAAATTTAGGATATACAAAAGAACTTTTTTACAAACATCAGGGGTTTAGAAAACATCAACATATTTTATCAGGCGACGATGATCTATTTATAAAAGATGCTGCGACTTCAAATAACGTAGCTATCATCACTCATCCTGAATCACACACAATATCTGAACCTTCAAAAACTTTTAAGGAATGGCGAAGACAAAAAAGCAGACATTTAACAACAGCTTCTCACTACAACTTCAGAACTAAATGGGTTCTAGGAATTGAAGTTATGTCAAGACAAATATTCTGGGGTACATCATTGATTTCTATTTTTTTTCCTACTTTTGCACCTGCTGTTTTGTTATTAATTTTTATTAAATTGACAATTCAGATATCCGCTTTAAGAACAATAAGTAAGCGATTTGAACAGAAAGACCTTTTATGGGGTTGTATAATCTTTGATTTCATACTACCAACTTATACAGGATTTTTATTACTTGGCGGAAAAAGAAAAGCAAAAAGAAATAAATGGACATAAACCCGAATTTATCCGACAAAGCAAGGCATGACTACAGCCTGGTTCAACTAGCTGTAAAAGGCGACCAAAAGGCTTATGCTGAACTAATGGGCCGTTACCGAGACGCCATCTATTTTATGCTATTAAAAATGGTTAATAACAAAAGTGATGCTGAAGATTTAACCATTGAGGCATTTGGTAAAGCTTTTAAAAATATCCATCAATATTCTCCAAACTACGCATTTAGTACCTGGCTCTTTAAAATTGCATCAAACAATTGCATTGACTATTTAAGAAAAAAGAGAACCAATGTCGTTTCAATTGATGGTACTCATGTAAGTGAAGAAAAAGAGAACGACCAACCCATACACCTTAAGGATGAAACTCCTGACCCGGAGGAAGGACTTATTAAACAACAAAAGGCTGTTTTGATGCGTACTGTGGTGAAAAAGCTTAAACCTCGCTATCGTACTTTAATTGAGCTCAGATATTTTAAAGAGTTTTCATATGATGAGATTGCGCAAGAGCTTGATCTACCACTGGGAACTGTTAAAGCACAGCTTTTTAGGGCCAGAGAACTTCTTTTCAACACCTTAAAAAACACCGATGTAAAACTTGACTAGGCTTTACTTCATTCATTTTCACATATAACACGGAACGATTACACCATGGGGCTTATTAAAAATTATTTTCCAGAATTATCTGAGGAACAAATAAATCTTTTTAACAAGCTGGAAGAACTATATCCGGAATGGAACGAAAAAATCAATGTTATTTCCAGAAAAGATATTAGCGAGTTAAGCATTCGTCATATTTTACATTCCCTGGCAATTGCAAACTACATTCACTTTAAACCCGGGACTAAGATTATTGACGTTGGAACAGGAGGTGGTTTCCCAGGAATACCTCTCGCTATCTTTTTTCCTGAATGTGAATTTCATTTAATTGATTCAATAGGAAAAAAAATAAAAGTTGTGGAAACCATTACTCAAACTCTTGGATTGAAAAATGTATCAGCTCAGCAAGTCAGATCTGAAAATATAAAATCAAAATACGATTTTGTGGTCAGCAGAGCCGTTACAGCTTTCCCTCGCTTTGTAGCCTTAACAAAGCACTTAGTAAGCCCTAAAAACTTTAACGCTATTTCCAATGGTATTTTATATTTAAAAGGAGGCGATTTTCAAGAAGAAATAAATCCTTTTAAAAAGAATACCTCGATTGTATCACTAACCCAATACTTTTCGGAAGATTTCTTTGAAACTAAAAAACTGATTCACTTATCATTATAAGAAATTTTACTTTAAAACTAAAATAGATGATAATTTAGAGAATAAAATACATCGATTTTTTTGGAAGAAGAAAATAAAGATGTATTTTTGCAGTCCGAAAACAGAAAACAACGAATTGTCGAAAGATATAAAAACATAAAACGATGAAAAGGACATTTCAACCTTCGAACAGAAAAAGAAGAAACAAGCACGGTTTTAGAGCCAGAATGGCAAGTGCAAATGGACGCAAGGTTTTAGCTTCAAGAAGAGCTAAAGGAAGAAAAAAACTTAGCGTTTCTAGTGAGAAAAGACACAAAGCATAAGTTTTTATGCTAACCGAATATTAAAAAGGATTCTTATGGAATCCTTTTTTTTATGCTTATTAGTCAGCCATTCCCAAATAATCCACTTATACTCATATATAATTAGGTGGCATTTATAGGTAATATTACTACAGTAATGATGATGAATATCAAATTCAATAATTCAAGATTATTTACTTTTTTATATTATTTTTGAACTCATCTTGAAAAACACACAACAACTATGTCTGTTCTTAAATTCTTAATTAGCAAAAA
Source organism: Marinilabiliaceae bacterium (assembly GCA_050290065.1). GTDB lineage: Bacteria > Bacteroidota > Bacteroidia > Bacteroidales > Marinilabiliaceae > Saccharicrinis. The sequence continues at coordinate 1,767 of JBNKGY010000252.1, read as the reverse complement.
ATTTCTTACTCAGATTGCCATGGCATTTGGGTTAATTATAATCTTACTAATAACCACATTTATCATTCTGAACATTTACACTCACCATGGTAAAAGTTATGCAACTCCTGACTTTTCAGGATTAACCGAAAAACAATTTATAGATATAGTACAACAAAATGATTTGCGTTATAAAATAATTGATTCGGTACATATTGCTCATATGACTCCCGGAGTGGTAGTTGAACAAACCCCTAAACCTGGTAGCTTAGTTAAAGAAAACAGAACCATCTTTTTTACAATTAATGCCTATACCGCAGAACAGGTTCCAATGCCTCAGCTAGCTGAAATGTCGTTAAGAAATGCTCAGGTAACCTTAGAATCATTTGGGCTACGAGTAGGACAATTGATATATATTCCATCAGAATACACTCAGCTTGTTTTAGGACAGCATTTTGGTGGCAAACCAATTGAGCCCGGAAAATTAATTGCCAAAGGATCAACCATTGACTTATTGGTAGGTAAAGGTTTAAGCAATCAAAAAACAGCCGTTCCAGACCTTACTGGTTTAACCCGCAAAGAAGCCACAAAACTATGTCAATCTAATTCTTTAAATATTGATGCGGTTATATACGACGACAACATACTCACAAATGAAGATAGTATCAGAGCATTTGTATATAAGCAGCTTCCAGAATCTGGCTTAAATAAAAAACTGCGTCTTGGATCATCATTGGACATCTGGCTTACGATTGATTCAAGTAAAACATTGCCCGATACACTTGTAAATGATGTAATGGATGCAGAACCACTGGATACAGCTCCTGAAATAGAATAACCAACATGATAGAGGATAAAGACCACAATGACAATATCGAGGATATTGATAATGAGCAAAACGAAATGTTTGAGCACCACCGTTTTGTTACAGATGCAGGTCAAAAACAACTACGCATAGATAAGTTTTTAGTAAACCGGATCGAAAATGCCTCACGTAATAAAATTCAAGACGCTGCTTTGGCAGGAAACATCCTGGTAAATAATAAACCTGTAAAATCAAACTACAAGGTTAAACCTAACGATATCATATCAATCGTTATGGAATATCCAAGAAGGGAAATTGAAATTATTCCGGAGAATATTCCTTTAGATATTCATTACGAAGATGATTATCTATTGGTAGTCAATAAAAAACCAGGTATGGTTGTTCACCCCGGACACGGTAATTATTCGGGCACATTGGTAAATGCACTTGCCTGGCATTTAAAAGATTTACCGCTATTTAATTCTGAAGATCCCCGACCAGGATTGGTGCATCGAATAGACAAAGATACTTCCGGACTCTTGGTTATAGCAAAAACTGAACAAGCCAAAAATAACCTGGCCAGACAATTCTTCGATAAAACAACCGAAAGAAGTTATGTAGCATTAGTATGGGGCAATATGGATGAAGAAGAAGGTACAGTTACTGGTCACATTGGAAGAAGTTTAAAAGACAGAATGCAAATGAAAGTTTATCCTGATGGAGAAATAGGAAAGCATGCTGTTACTCACTATAAAGTATTAGAAAGATTAGGATATGTTACTCTTGTTCAATGTATTCTTGAAACAGGAAGAACGCATCAAATCAGGGCTCATATGAAATATATTGGCCATACGCTATTTAATGATGAGAGATATGGAGGACATGAAATTTTAAAGGGAACTACTTTTACCAAATACAAACAGTTTGTTCAAAATTGTTTCAAAGTACTTCCACGTCAGGCTTTACATGCCAAATCTCTTGGT
>JBNKGY010000251.1:0-6223 GCA_050290065.1 Marinilabiliaceae bacterium | reverse complement strand
GACTCGTGTGTGTCATGTTATCAGGTTTATACTCTTGTATGGTGTACTACTGATTTGAATCTCTGCGACACCGATAAAAATGGGTGATGGCTTGCTCGCCACGTTCAAACATAGTAATTTTAACTTCATAATAACTTGAATTTGTACGTAAATAAGAATTAGAACTAGTTTTAATTATTGTTTATAACATAAACACAAAATTTTACGAATCTACAAAAATTTTGTTGTACAATAATTAAACAAATACGTAAAATGTTCAATAATAAAACACTCACAACTCTTCAAAATTCAGATTATCAACTAAATAACAATCTAAACTATTGATCATCATCTACTATATGCATTAACTATAGTTTCGTTATTTGTAGTTAGTATAAATTAGTTTGTCAACTAAAAAGAATAATTTAAAAGTAAATACATATCATGCCACTTCTCAATAAATTGGTATGAGTATAAATTATTCTATATTATAACGAAAAGCTTTGCGCAGTAGAAACTCATCCCACATCTGGACAAAAACGTATATCATTAACGTGAGTCATTAAATGCTCTAAGTACATGACAAAAGTTTCATGAGGTTCTTCTTCTTGCCTGGGGTAGAGTGGTTTAAAAGTATTTTTGCAAGTTCAATAAGTTCATACTTAAAGAAACAGTAAGCCCTTCTACCATGCTTCTTAATCCTGATTGACTTATCATTTAGATGACGTTCTATCCCTGCAAGATATGCCCAGATAAATGCAAAAGCAACCAGTATCAATAACTTCGATATCCTTTTGGGATCCGTTAAGTGGATATCTTCTAAATTAAAACCTCCTGATTTGATTGCTCTAAACATAGTCTCAATCTGCCACCTTTCTTTATAATTCAGTAATGCCTGATCCCGTTTGCTAAATGAAGCAACTATTACAAATTCATATTCCTTAAGAATCGGATTATAGGTTTTTACTCCTAATCAGTAAACTTGGTTTTTGCCGATATATACCAGACCGGAATAATGATAACCGTTACCAACTTTCAAACGATTAAACAATTAGAATGCTTTTTTCTCCCCTTTACCCGGAACCCTAATTTTCATATTTGCCTTAACTCTAATATAAAAGGGTGTTTGTTGAACAATCAAAGCTTCAAACCATTCTTCACCAATAAATTCCCTATCTGCCAATAGTCCTGCAATGGATTCATTCCCAAAAATTTGATATAACGATTCATAACTCGATTTCTTTCTCCGGTATTGGAGTTTATCTTTTTCGGTTGCAAATCCCATATCAAAGGAATGCCAACTCCTTTATAGCATACACTTATCATTATTATATTGATGTCTACCTTTCCGAATTTTCAATTAGTTCTATCCATGCTTAGATGATAAGGTGGCTCTAAAAGGAGAAGCTTAAAGACTAGTCGTGCAAATGATCATGATCAATATAGAATTTTGAGAAGAAGCACCGGATTCTTCTTAAATTTGAGTCGTAGGTTGCATTACTATTAAATGGCTGAGCTAGCTTTACAAATTCAACTGACAGTAGCTTAATAAGGGCACATACAAGCATGGTAAAGCATCTGACTTTGGCCATATGCCAATTTGTTTCACTTTTTATTAACTGATCTAATTCGCTATATTTATTGCCTGCTCTGGTATTCATATACATTACAAAAGACGAGAGAAATCAATTGTAAGATACTGAATATTAGTATTTTACACGAGTGGATTTGTATTTTAATTCTTTGAGTTTCAACCTTTTATAGTTTTGTCATGTACTTAGATAATTTATATAGATATTATAATTAGTTGGACTCTTTTGGGAAAAAATATTTAAAGTGACTTTTTGTGTCAGGAAAATATTGTTTTTTAAATATTACTGATGTTTTCCATATCTCATAAAATTATAAAGTTCAGTCATTTGAAACTGGCATGAGCAGAGCAAATAATTGGGCACACAGGAGCATGATTGAAATTTGCATTGGTCATCAAGGTTTTGCTAAATTATTAGTGATTATGAAAAGTATCACCAAAAATTCTCATCTAACAATCAGTAAGTTAGGTTTTCTTTTCAACCACGAATTATGTGAATTAGACGAATTGTAAAACCACTTTGTGGTTTATAGACATTTTGAAGAAAAGCCATTAGCTTAATTAACAATTAAGATCTGTTTTATAAGATATTGTTGAATTCCTTTTCGTCATTTCGTAAAATGAGGGGTTAATAAATTGCTTGCGAAGCAAGCTATATAAAGCTTTTATGCACATGTGAGATTTATAATAATGAGTGAATAAACAAACATGCATGAATGTATTCTTTCAGTATTCCAAAATGAATATAAATGAGCAAGTAGGGCGCTTATTTTCGCCCATTTGGGCGTTTCTAATGATTTTTTGATTTTTGATATTTTGCGTAATCATATTTGTAATTGCCAGATATACAATACGATGCATTGAGGTGTGAGTTGTGTTTTATTTTTTGGTACAGAGCTTGGTTTAATAGAGGCATAATTGAATATTTCAGTTATATAACCATAAAAAAAGTCGAGTTATGGAAGTTAAAAAAACGAAAAAAGCCGATCTGGAGAAAAAACGAGGTGTGTTTTTTCAAATGGGTATTGTAGTAGCCCTGGGAGCTTCACTGGTGGCGTTCGAGTGGAAGAATACCACCGATCTAATGGAAGAAATAGTTTACAATTCAGGTGGTGTAACCGAATTGGAATTGCCACCTATTGTAATTCCTAAAGAACCAGAGGCTGCAAAGCCTGTTCCTCCAAAAATTTCAGTGGAGAAGATATTAATTGTTGAGGATGAAACGGAAATTCTTGAGGATTATGACTTTAGTGTAGAATCCACTGAAGATCTGACTGTAGCTCTTGCTGATCTGGATTTAGGGGATGAAGATAATGGCGATCCAATCCCATTTATGATGCTAGAAGATAAACCTGAATTTCCGGGAGGTCAAAAAGCATTATTGACCTATTTGGCAAAGGCTGTAGATTATCCGATAATTGCGCAAGACAATGGAATTCAGGGCACTGTTTATCTAACCTTTGTAATTAGTAAAACAGGAAATGTTAAAGATGTTAAAATCATAAGGGGTGTTGATTCATCCTTGGATAAGGAGGCTTTAAGAGTTGTCTCATCTATGCCTAAATGGAAACCAGGTAAACAAAGAAATAAGCCGGTAGCTGTTTCTTTCCAGGTGCCTATTAGGTTTAGTTTACGTTAAATGTCAATACTAACGTAAGTTAATAATTGAAATTCATATCATTATAGATAAATCAGGTGCCTCGTTTTTCCCTATTCGGGGCATTTTGTATAACTCCTTAATCTTTATCGTCATGAAATCTTTCCAGAATATTCTAAAAAGACTAAATAGATCAAAGTATATAATAGCTGTCTTGTTTTTAGCATGTACCTTTTATACCTGTAAAACAAAACCCAATAGTTTTAAAAGCAGATCCATTGGGGCTCCTGGTGAATTATTGATTGTTATTGATCATTCATTACAATCATCAGAAATAAAGGAAACCTTGAATAAATTTGCTGCTGAAGAGTTTCCTTGTATTCCACAACCAGAAGCTACTTTTAAAGTAACATCCATAACACCTAATGATTTTGAGGGACACTTTAAAGCTTATCGAAATATTATCATACTTCAGCAAAATTTTCATTTGCCGGCTCAATTAAGATATAGTTCAGATATTTGGGCCAGTAATCAACAGGTCGCTGAAATTAGGTTCTCCAATGAAGCTAGTTTTAATCAGTTATTTGAAGAGAACAAATCTCAATTACATGATTTTTTGTATTACGGAGACATCAGTACCATGAGTAAAGCTAATGCTAAAGGAGCTGATGCTGCAACCAGAAAATTTATTCATGATAAGTATAATCTTGACATGATATTACCTCAAGGGTTTCAATTGGTGAAAGATACATTGGGGTTTTGTTGGTTTCGACATGATAGACTTGAAACAATGCAATCCATTGCAATTAATACTTTTAGTTTAGATAGTATTCCTTCTTTGGCTATTGATGATTTGGTTTCTTTACAGGACTTAGTTGGAAGTGCTTATGTTCCTGGTCCTTCAGAAAATACTTTTATGACCACAGAATCCAGAATGCCGGTTCAATTTAAGAGAATATTTAAAAATGATCTGGATGTTATAGAGTTAAGAGGTCTTTGGAAAGTGCAAGGTTATTTCATGGGCGGACCTTTTGTAAATTTTTTCATCATTGATGAAAAAAATAATCAGTTAATTCTCATTGAGGGTTTTGTACATGCTCCAACAAAGCAGAATAAAGCATACTATGTCAGACAAATCGAATCTATTCTTTATTCGGTTAAAAAAGTGTAATGACGTTTTATTTGTATTGATTTGATGTAGAGAATTATCTAAATGTCAAATCAATCGTCCTGCTGTTAGTAATCAAAATTGACTCACTCAGGTTATTATCATTATATTTTATGGTGCTTAGATACTTTTAATATGATATAAAATGATTTACTTTACTCGTTATTAATAGACAAGGAATAAATAATGAGTAAAAAGAATATAATATTAACCACTATTTTTTCAGTATTTTATCTGGGATTAAGTGCGCAAGGTGGTGATTTTAAGACCATTGTTTCTCAAGGTGTTTTCAATTATGAAAAAGGTGATTATGAGGAGGCCTTAAGCTTTTTTAAGCAGGCATATCGAATAAATAGAAAGTCAGATTATGTTTGTTATGAACTTGCATTAACCTATTTAGCATTAAATGAAAATGAAAACGCAGCTATTTATAGTGGGAAAATTATTGATAAGGGTAAAGAATATATAGAAGATGCTTATCTGATCAACGCTTCGGCCTGGGAAAATCTTGGTAGAACAAAAAGAGCTCAAAAAATATATACTAAAGGAATTAAAGCATTATCGGGTAGTTATTTGTTGCATTACAATTTGGCACTTTCATTATATAATGATAAAAAGTACGATAAAGCACAAGAGCATGCCATTACAGCTGTAGAACTTGAGCATGGCCATGGAAGTAGTCATTTACTGTTAGCTTACATCATGTTTGATAAAGGAGAAAGAGTAAAGAGTATGTTACCCTTGTATTATTTTTTATTTATAGAACAAGATAGTGATAGAAGTGCTACTGCATATGAGTTATTAACCACTTTGTGGAACCAGGGAGTTACGCATCAGGGGCAGAAGGAAATCAGATTAATAAATGCAGGATTTGAATACAGTGAATTTGGAGCTGTTGAACTAGCATTAAGCATGATAAAACCTTTAGATGGAACTGAAAAACACGTTGATTCATCAAAAAATCCAGGATTGATTCGTTTTGCTGATAATAATAAAGTGTTGTTTAAGGTGCTTGCCGAATCGGCTGAGGGTAAGCAGGGGTTCTGGTGGGACTTTTATGTGAACTTCTTTTCTAAAATTGACCAGAATAGTTTATCTGAACCGTTTAGTTATTTTATTAGTAGTTGTAAGTATAATAAAGATGTGCTAATATGGTTGTCCGAAAATCATAAAGAGTATAAGCGATTTACAGAATGGATTGAGTTGTTATAGTTATCTGGATGGTGAATGATAATGCCTGTAAGTATGATATAGCAATAGAATACATATTATACCAATTAAAACTATAAATGCGCTGGTATAATGCCGGGCTAAATTCAAGCTACTATAGGAACGAAGAGAACTAGAAGTAGCATTTTAAATTTTATTTGGTATTATTTACTTTGCTGGTAAATGAACGTTAAAATAAAAAATAACATTTTATTACTTTTTTTTGAATCTAAATTCCCGCTGCTCCGTACTATACTCGAAAGCTATTGTTGAACTAATTTAAACTTTACAATTATGAGTAAAATACTTACGAAACATTTTCAATATACAGGGCTCGATGATTTTGATAAAGCTATAGATATGCAAATTAACGATTTTATAAACGAAAATGGTATTGAGGAAGACAGACTATTAGATATCAAGTATTCTGCTCATTCAAGTCAGGGTATTAATACATATTCGGCATTAGTTGTATACATAGAATAAGGTTTCGGTCTAGTAAAATAAAGGTCGTTATTTACAATAAGGGCCTTTTTTTATGCCATTATTTTTCTGAATTCTTTTAATCTAATATCGAAATAGGAGTTTTCAGCTTAATTATCTAGTGTTCGTCTATAAAGTCCAACTACTGCGTTGTTGCTCAAAATCCAAATCCTCATATACGCTAGTATACTGCGGT
>JBNKGY010000250.1:0-6223 GCA_050290065.1 Marinilabiliaceae bacterium | reverse complement strand
CTCAAAAATTTATATTGTAAATCAATCATTTACTGAAATTTGAGCTCGCTAATTTTAATCGAACTCAGGTTAATAGACTTTTTAATACATATGTCAGTTAAAAATATCTTATTGTAATAATTATGATTTTTGTGATTAAATTGTAATAACTTTCGATATTAAAAAGATCTTTAATAACATAAAATACTACAGAAAATGATGAGACATACAATTTTAGGAGCAGGAGGTTCTATCGGTAATGCCTTGACCTATGAGTTGTTAAAAGCTAATGAAAATGTAAGGCTTGTTTCCAGAAGTAATTATTCAATACCCGGTACGGAATCTTTTAAAGCGGATATTACTTCTTATCAGGAGACTTTAGCTAGCGTTAAAGGTTCCAGTGTTGTATACTTATGTGTGGGTTTGCCTTACGATGCTAAAATATGGGCTGAATCATGGCCTCGGATAATGCATAATACCATAAATGCCAGTAAAACAGTAAATGCGAAGTTGATTTTTTTTGATAATGTATATATGTATGGTATGGTTGATGGTAAAATGACGGAAACAACACCATACAATCCATGCAGTAAAAAAGGAGAGATAAGAGCAAAGGTGGCTTCGATTTTAGAAAACGAAATAAAACAAAAAAATATAAATGCAATAATAGCCAGAGCTGCAGATTTGTATGGGCCTTATGCCACAAAAACAAGTTTACCCTATATCTTCGTGTTTGATAAATTAATAAATGGAAGTAAGGCCCAATGGATTGTAGATGTAAAAAAAACACATTCATTTACCTATACTGTCGATTGCGCAAAAGGACTTTATTTACTTTCCAAAGATGAGGAATCTGTAAATCAGGTTTGGCATCTTCCGACTTATAATTCTGGGATCAATGCTGAAACACTCATAAACCTGACGGCAAAAGAATTGGGTGTAGAGGCTAATTATTCTGTATTAAAAAAATGGATGATTAAGTCATTTGGATTTTTCAATAAGGCAGTGGCAGAAACTTATGAAATGTTATATCAGTATGAGAATGACTACTATTTTGATTCCACCAAATTCAACGATTATTTTAAATATCAGCCTGTTAGTTGTGAAGATGGTATTTGTGAAACACTTCGTTTTATAAAAAAAAATCAATCCACGATTAATTAATAAAACAAAAAAATAAAGACTGATTTATCGCTATGTTATAGTATGTAATTTGACATGGTCATAAGATTATTGCAGTTGATACATCAGGTATTGGGGTGAGGGAGCTTTAATTTTGTAATTTCTTAAGGTTTATAGATGTTTGTTAAAGTGCTTAGAAACAAATAGTCAGTATTGTGATGGTAGAACATTACAAAGCTAATGTAACTTAAAATAATTGACTGATATAGAAAAAACAACAGAGTGACTCAGATTGTCACTCTGTTATTTTATTTTTTACATCATACGTGAATTTAGAGCGTACATAACCCATAATGTTCCGCCAATAAATATAAATAGTAGCAAAGCAGTAAACATCAGTGCTATTAGGTTCCATCTCTGGGCTGATGACCCATCTAGATGTAGAAAATAGCGCAGATGAACAATCATTTGTATTACGGCAGTGATGATAATACCTCCAATCGCAGTTTTGCGGCTAATAGTATCGCTCATGGTCAACCCAAATGATGCCAGAGTTAATACCAGTGCTAAAATGAATCCGGTGATATAACCTTTGGTAGTGATTTTAGCAGTACCTGTATCTTCGTTATGTGAATGACTCATATTATATTTTTTATTTTTTTCAATCGGTTGAAATGTTCTTAATCATATGTATTTCTAATGCATATTGCATATTTCGGGTTAAATAACACCCAAGAGGTAAACAAAACTAAAAACCCCAATCCATACAATATCCAAAAAGTGCCAAAACAAGCTTAAACGCATCATGCGAGAGTTAATTCCACTAGTCAAACCTGATTTAGCGATTTGGGCGGTCATTACTGCAATCCATATCAGACCAAAAATAACATGTGCTCCATGGGTTCCTACCAAGGTAAAAAATGCGGAAAGAAAACCACTGCGATCAGGTCCGGCACCTTCTCCTATCATTTTAGTGAATTCATGAATCTCCATTCCAACAAACCCTGCACCGAGTAAAAAAGTAACTATTAATCCGGTTATTACTTTATTTTTCTGTCCGTTATGCATGGCTATGGCAGTCATACCAAAGGTAACGCTGCTGACTAAAAGTAGCATAGTTTCGGCAAACAGATAAGGGATTTCGAACAAGTCCTTAGCACCGGGGCCACCGGCATAATTTTGCCCAATTACTCCATAGGTGGCAAAAAGTGCAGAAAACATGACCAGATCACTCATAAGGTAAATCCAGAAACCAAAAGTTTTTACCTCAGCATGATCAACGTGTTCTTCCACTTCCACTTCAGGAAGATTTTTTTTCAGTGAGGAGACCTCTTCCATAGGAATGGAAAGGACTCTTTCTCCGGTTTGTATAGTATTATTACGAGTATTATTGCTCATTGCATTTTCCTTTTAATTAAAAAATTTCTTTCCGTTCCGGGCAATATTTAACCGGCGGAAGCGCTTATCTTCAATCTTTTTAACTTCCGCTGCCGGGATAATATAATGTTCATCATCATTTCCCGATCCCATAACCACTACGGCGATAAGGCTAACAATTGTGACAATGGCTAACCACCAGATACACCAAACCATAGCAAAACCAAAAGCAAGCGATAATCCACCAATGATTGGTCCACGCATTACATTTTTAGGCATATGAATATCGTGGTAGGCAACAGGTTGTTGAAAAGCTCTTCCGTTTTCCTTCATCTCCCAATGTTCGTCAAGCTCATCAACCTTAGGAATTACAGCAAAATTATAAACGGCTGGAGGGGAGGCTGTAGCCCATTCAAGGGTTCGTCCGTCCCAGGGATCTCCGGTGAGATCAGCATTTTGCTTTCGGTTTTTAAAACTCACATAAATTTGAATGAGTTGTGATAGAATTCCAAATCCAATGATCATAGTACCCGCAGCGGCAAAGATCAAATAAGGCTGCCATTCCATGGTATCGTAGTGAGCTAATCGGCGTGGCATCCCCATAAAACCAAGAATGTATAATGGCATAAATGCTACCAAAAATCCAATGGACCATCCCCAAAAGGCTCTCTTTCCCCATTTTTCATCCAGTTTAAACCCAACAGCTTTAGGAAACCAGTAAGAAAATCCTGCAAAGTAACCAAATAAGGCACCCGGAATTAACATATTATGGAAGTGAGCAACCAGAAAAACACTGTTATGCATTACAAAATCAGCAGGAGGTATTGACAGTAATACTCCGGTCATACCTCCGATTACAAATACTGTAAGAAAACCCAAGGTCCAATACATAGGTGTTGTAAATGTAATTCGGCCACGATACATAGTGAAGATCCAGTCATAAACTTTTACTCCGGTTGGTATAGCAATCAACATGGTGGCGATTCCAAAGAATACATTTACATTTGTTGTATTTCCCATAGTAAAAAAATGATGCAACCAAACGGTGAATGATAAGATCATAATCACAGCTGTGGCGTACACCAGCGATTTATATCCAAAGAGTTTTTTCCTTGAAAACGTGGAAACTACTTCAGAAAATATTCCAAATGAAGGAAGAATAACAATATATACTTCGGGATGACCCCACATCCAAAACAGGTTATTCCACATCATAGTGTTTCCTCCCAAATCGTTTGTGAAAAAGTGCATTCCCAAATAACGATCCAGAGTAAGCATAAATAAGGCTCCGGTAAGTACAGGGAAGGAAAGTATCATCAATACATTAGCCGTTAAGGTAGTCCATGTGAATAGTGGCATTTTCATTAAAGTCATGCCAGGGGCACGTAATTTAATGATAGTTACAAAAAAGTTGATGCCACTCAATAACGACCCAACACCGGCAATCTGAAATGACCACGCCCAGTAATCAACCCCAACTCCAGGGTTATAAGCTTTCTCAAAAAGAGGAGCGATTCCAAACCAACCAGCGTTGGAAAATTCCCCAATTCCCAACGAAATCATAATTAAACCGGCTCCTGAAACCGTGAGCCAAAAACTGATTGAGTTCAGCACAGGAAAAGCAACATCCCGGGCACCAATCTGTTGAGGTATTATCAGGTTCATTAAACCAATGATTAGCGGCATTGCTACAAAGATGATCATGATAGTACCATGAGCTCCAAATATCTGGTCGAAATGATGAGCGTTTAAATAGCCTTCATTACCTCCAGCAGCCATTGCCTGCTGAGAACGCATCATAATACCATCTGCAAATCCTCTTAACATCATCACAAGCGATAGGATGATATACATGATTCCTATTCTTTTATGATCAACACTGGTGAACCATTCGTGCCACAGGTATGACCATTTTTTCAGGTAAGTAATTAAAATAATTAGTCCAAGGGCGCCAATGGTTGAACTAACAACGGCTCCCATAATAATCGGATCATTATAGGGAATATCCGAAAGTGTTAATTTTCCAAACATAAATTTATTCCTTTATTTTTTTAGATTCAGTACATTCACAACCAGATTGTTCTGTCATTGAACAATGACTGTGTTGCATATTCATTGTGTCTTTCATATGGTTCATCGTGCCATCCATATCCATGTTATGACAAGATCCTCCCATCCAACCCATATATTCCATCATATTAATATTAAATAATTTGGGCTCAACCGAAGAGTAGGTCTTTATAGGATAATTGATGCTTGGATTGCGAAAAGCTTGATAGGTGTCCATATTCATTTTATTCGGAGATTGTTTGGCTTGCTCAATCCATTGATTAAATGCATCTTCAGAGGTGGCTACTGCATCAAAATTCATGTCGGCATAACCATTGCCACTATACTCAAAATTAAAGCCTAAATAAGTACCCTCATGATCAGCCATCAGATGCAACTTTGTTTCCATGCCAGCCATCACATAAATTTGACTACCCAGTTGAGGGATAAAGAACGAAGTCATCACCGAAGCAGAAGTCAATCTGAAACTGAGTGGTGTATTAGCCGGAAAAACCAAATGATTGGTAACGGCTATATTGTAATCAGGGTAAATGAACAGCCAATTCCAATCCGTAGAGATCACTTCAATACGAATGGGTTCTACCTTTGATTTAAGAGGTTTATAAGGATCTAATTCGTGAGTTTTAACCCAGGTCAGATATGAAAGAGCTGCCACAATGGCAATAGGAACCGTCCAAATGACCCATTCTATTTTGTTTGAATGAGCCCAATTAGGTTTGTAGGTAGCTTTTTTGTTATTTGCCCGGTATCTTATTGAGAACCAAATAACCATGATAAAAACAGGAAGTACGACCACCATCATTAAAATAAAAGCAATCTTTATAAGATTTGCTTCCTCACTCCCTATTGGTCCTTTAGAATCGATTACGATGTGGTTACTGCAACTATTTAAAAATATCATTAACAGCAGCAAAACCCCTCCCGTAAAAAAACTGTAGTAATTTTTTTTCATTATTCTTTTTTTCGCAACGTTTTAAGTAATTAATTTGATAATTGAATACGGCTAGGTAGTAAGGTTATTCAGGTTGAATAAACACCAATAGGTCCGAATTGTTGAATAGCAAGAACGGATTTATAAAAACATGTACTGTTTTTATTTTAATTCTATTTAAATCAGTAGCTTAATTAATAGGGAGTTACAGGTCTGTATTTCTGTTAAATAAAATTTAAAAAAAATATCAAAAAACTTTTTAGCAGAGATATGGTTTACTCTTGGGAGTGGATTTCAAACTAAAAACGATTTCCCTGGAATTCTATAAATAGCAGAAAAAATGATGAAGCAAATTCTAATCCATCTGAAAATACTGGCAGAATTAAATAAAGTGCGTATTACGCTTGTTGTTGCTTTTACTACTCTGGCAGGTTATGTTGCAGCCAATAAACAAATTGATATAAATGTGATATTACCTATGCTAGGGATTTATATCATGGCCTGTGGTTCAGCAGCACTAAACCATTTTCAGGATCGGGATAAGGATGCATTGATGGATCGTACAAAAAATCGCCCTTTGCCTTCCGGACAAATTTCTGCTCCAATGGTTGTGTTGATAGCCTCAATCGAAGTTTTGCTGGGAACCTATATTATTTATATAAGTAGTGGAGTTGAGGCTGCAGTTCTGGGATTTATGGCATTTGTATGGTATAATGGCATTTATACCCCCTTGAAAAGGGTGAC
>JBNKGY010000249.1:0-6250 GCA_050290065.1 Marinilabiliaceae bacterium | reverse complement strand
CTTTTCGGGATGAAAATATTAATTTGCTCAATCAACGGGTTGTTAAATTAGAGAATACCTGGTATCTGGTTGATAAAACTCCTTACCAGAATTGGCAAATATTTTCATTAATAAGTATTAAAACAGAATATTCCTTTAAAAATGCATTCTTACATGATGAGTATGCGCTTGATATTCCTGTGGTATTATGTAAAGGAATTAGTTTAGATGAGAATGCTAAAGGAGAGAAGGTGTTGGATGTAGATGGTAATTTTTTATTTATAGCTCTGGAATGTGATAGTTCTAACCCAACTTATGCCAATTGGGGAGGTGTATTCGTTGTTATTTTTATATTATTGATCGTTCAGGTTGTAATTCTACTTATTAAAAATCAGAAAAGTACACTACATAATAATTTAGTATTTATTGGAAGTATTTTGTTTAGCATTGGGTTATACTATATTCATATAACTTTTCAATTTCCATCGTTTTTATTTTCAACATCATTGTTTTCACCAGTATACTTTGGGGCAACTACTTTGTTTCCTAATCTGGGAAGTTTATTGCTGTTTGCAAGTATTTTATTCGCAAATTCATATGTTTTTTATAAATATGTTGCTACCCCTTCCTTTATCCTGAAACTTAGCGAACTGAGGTTTGTGAAAAATATAACAATCGGATTAATTATTGTAGTTACATTGGGTTTCTGGCACTTGCAGAATTATATAGTTACCCTTTTGGTATCTAACTCTGTTTCAGCACCCTTATTGTTTAAGGTCTCAGACTTGCATTTTTTTGATTTAATACGGATTTTCATCATTACTTTACTATGGTTGTCTGCTGTATTGGCAATTGAAAAGGTTTTTGTAATCTTTTTAAAGCAAGTCGGAAAAAAGAAACTTTCAATTATCGTTGTTCTGGTTTCAATTTTACTGACCTTTTATAGTTTTAACCAGATATTCTGGGTGTCATCTGCTATGTTTATAATCATTTCGAACATGCTAATCTGGGTGACTCGCAGAAAGAGTCATCATGCCTATTCTACTTTTATTTGGTTCGTAGGAATTTTTTCAATATTTGCCGTTTATTCATTCTATTACCATAATTATAATAATGAGGAACAAGAGAGAAAGCTTCTCATTGAAAATTTATCATTCAGATTATCACTGGAGGAAGATCCATTGTCTGAAATGCTCTTAAAAGAGATGGAGGAGGCCATGTATTCAGATTCAATGGTGATAAGTGAGTTGAGAAAGAAACAAATCGATGTTGAATCCTTATCCAAATATCTAAAAGTAAATTACTTTACTGGATACCTGGAGAAATATGAGATGCAGTTAATTCCGTGTTGGCCTGGTGGAGATTTGTTTATTAACACGGATGATTCGGTATATAATTGTTATGAGTATTTTGATAGCATGTTAAATACTTCCGGCTCTCAGGTATTGGGAAGTAAGCATTTTTTCTTTTTAAAGAATCAAGGCGATATCATTACTTATTTTGGAGTGTTTAAGTTTTTTGATGGAAAACCTGAAGAGACATCCTTATATATTGAGTTGGTGGCCAAACCTTATTTTGAAGGGCCCGGATATCCCGAATTACTACTTTCAGAAAGGGAAAGTAAATTAAAAGAGCCTCTGGCTAATTATTCCTATGCAAAATATATTAACGGGCAACTGAATAAAGAGGTTGGCGATTTTCATTACTCAATCCATTTAAATAGTATAGTAAAGAATCATAAAGATTTAGAAATCTTTTATCATGAAGGTTATTCTCATATTTGTTTTCGTCCAGATGATTCTAGCTGTATTATATTATCCTTACCCAAGGTTAATATTTCCATGATACTGGTTGCCTTTTCCATGTTTTTTATCTCCTTTTTTATTTTTGGGGCAATGCTCATTCTCATAACCAGAATCCGAAAAGGCAGATTAATGTATAATTTTTCCGTACAAGAACGAATTCAAATTGCTTTTATTGGGTTAATGATGACGTTGTTACTGGTGATTGCAAGTGGATCAGTTTGGCAAACTATTCGACGTTTTGAGATTAAAAATAATCAGATTTTATCAGAAAAAACCAAGTCGGTACTGATGGAACTGGAACACAAGCTTGGAAAAGAAAAGGAGTTGACACCTGACATGGAGGAATACCTTGAGTATCTGTTGAAAAAGTTCTCAAGTGTATTTTATACCGATATTAATCTGTACGGTACTAACGGACGACTTATTGCCACCTCAAGACCTGAATTATTTAACAAGGGCTTATCCGGTCATTTAATGAATAGTGTTGGTTTTATTAAGATAAACCGTAACGAGGAGGCTGAATTTATTCATCAGGAGTCTATCGGAGAACTAAAATATATATCTGCCTATGTTCCATTTGTAAATGAAGACAATAAAATTTTGGCTTATATAAATATGCCTTATTTTGTAGGGACAAGTGAGTTAAGAGATGAGGTTACTTCGCTTGTGATGGCTATTGTTAACTTCTACCTGATATTTTTAATTGTAGTTATAGGATTAACAGTAGTTGTGGCAAGGCGTATTACTCATCCTTTGAAAGATATACAAGGTAAACTTGGAAATTTGCGTTTGGGAAAACGAAATGAAAAAATTGAGTATAAAGGAAATGATGAGATAGCACAGTTAGTAAGTGAGTATAATCGCATGGTTGAAGAGCTATCAGAAAGTGCAGATAAATTGGCCAAAACTGAAAGAGAGATGGCATGGAGAGAGATGGCCAGGCAGATCGCCCATGAAATAAAGAACCCGCTCACTCCTATGAAGTTGAGTATTCAGTACTTAGAGAAAGCTAAAGCTGACAACGCCACTGATTTTGATGAAAAATTGAAACGGGTATCATCCACCTTAATTGATCAAATTGATAAATTATCATCTATCGCATCGGAGTTTTCTAATTTTGCCAAGATGCCAACAGCTAAGCGAAAGAAACTTGATATTATTGAAGTGTTATTACAATGTGTTAATTTATTTGATAAATCGAATAATACTTCAATACAAGTTCATTTGGCTGATATAAAAACCTATTTTATTTATGCTGATAGTGAGCAAATGATAAGTGTTTTTAATAACCTATTGCAAAATGCAATCCAATCAATTCCTAATAAACGTGAAGGGAAAATAGTAGTTGGTATTGAAGCTGCTAAGAGTAGTATTATAATTAAGGTAGAAGATAATGGATTGGGTATTCCTAAAGAGGTGCAGGAGAAAATGTTTGTTCCCAATTTTACAACAAAAACCTCCGGAATGGGATTGGGTTTGGCTATTGTAAAAAATATTGTGGTGAACAGTAAGGGGAAGATATGGTTTGAATCAGAACTGGATAAGGGAACTGTTTTTTATGTGAAGTTCCCTGTTTACGATGGACAGTGAATACGAGTTTTGTTATACGTACTCTATGAAATATCTTCCAGTTTGATTAATTGGTTAAGTATGGCATAAACAGTTAAACCGGAAACGGTTTTGATTCCTAACTTTCGTGTGATGTTTTTACGATGTGATATTACAGTATGTGTGCTAATATACAGTTCATTAGCAACTTCTTTGTTGGTTTTGCCTAATGCCACTTTAGTAAGAACTTCTTTTTCTCGTTCACTCAGATCTTCAGAGTTTTCTTGCTGTATCACTGACTGTTGAACATTTTTAACCTGATTTCTGAGTTTATTTAGTAATGTTGACTTTGAGTCAAAAACAGAAAGTGTTTTTTCATTACTATCATCGGGTAAAGGCGTGTTAAATATGTATACAATAATGGCATCCGGAGCATGTTTTTTTAATATTTGATCTATTTCAGTTGAATTCGTAATGGTTGTATTTATGATAATAAGATTAGGCAATAACGAAAGCAAAGATTCTTTAAGATCATCTGCGTTTGCAATTTCTTTAATCTGAGTTATCGTTTTTAATTCACTCAAAATAGTTGATAATCCTTTTCGAACCAGATAGGAGGGTTCTGCTAATAATATTCTTACCATAATACTCCTGTTAAAGGTTTTCCATTTCATTTTCCATTAATCGGACTCTTGGGATCAGCACTTTTTCTTCAAGTTTTGAATGATCCTGTAAATCTTTTTCAAGTCTGAATAACTCAAATAGAAGAGAATTGTATTTACAGCTGTCTGTGGGTAAGGGTAAGTATTTTATTAATATGTTTTTTAGGTCAAACAATTTTTCCTCAATATCATTATGATCTTCAAGGTATTTATTTATACTATAATCAGCGAATACATCATTAAAAGTCTTCGTTCTCTCATTACTATTAATGCAATTGGCCAGTTCAAGAACATATGGAAATACCTTTTGCTCTTCAAGCTGCATATGTACACCTAATTCACGAATGTATTCAGTAAAAAAGTTTTTAATGAGTTCGTAACTCTTTGTGGATTCTTTTATATCGTTTATTAAACCTTCAATTTTATTTTCAATTTCAGGGATTTTGTACTCTAATATGCATTGATGCGTTTTACGTAAATAATTAATCAACCATTCAGGTTTAAATTGTAGAAATTTATCTTTAGGTAAGTAATCAATGTCATGAAAAGAGTTCGCAATTTGCAGAAAGAAGTCGGTATTTACTTCATTTTCAATGCAAACCTCATCAATGGTCTTTTCTCTAAAGCCCAAAGGTATTCCCATTCTTTGAATAACAGCCAATAGCTGAAAATCCAGGTGGATTAAATCAGCCATTTTCATATCTGCACTAATAAGCATAATGTATAATTTTGCCGTGAAGATACCTCTTATTTAAAATCTTTCCAAATAGTGCAATGTATTCTTATTGTTTTACAACGGAAAATCTTCGATTAGTTTTGATTTGCTTAAAATCAATCAATCTTTGCCTTTGCTCGTCCCATAAACGTAATTTTAAAGTTTTAAGAGCTGAGAAGAAGGTAATGGGTTTAACTTGCTGAAATAGCTTATTTTCTTTATGACATTTAGGAAGGTTATAGTTAGGAATAATAGGAGACAAATGATGTATGTGATGAAACCCGATATTACCTGTAAACCATTGAAGTAATATTGGTAATTTGAAATACGATGACCCCTCTAATGCCATGGTTTTATAATCCCAGTTTTTCTCTTCGGCCCATATAACATTCTCAAACTGATGCTGTACGTAAAAAAGCCAAATGCCGTTACTTGTGGCAATATATAAAACTGGTAATTGAATTAGTAAGTAAGTTTTCCAACCGAGTAAAAATATCAATCCGGTAACTATAGCCACCAAAATTACATTAGTGATATGTGTTTGAATTTTAACACTTTTTGAGTGTCGTTTTAAAGGTAATCTATACTGAAGTGCAAATTGTAGCAATGGAGCGATACCAAATAAAAATATGGGATGACGATAAACTCTGTATCTGAATCGACCCCATTTGCTTCGGTTCAGATATTCCTGCACTGTTAGCGTTTTTACATCACCAATTCCCCTCTTATCCAGATTACCTACCGTACTGTGATGGATTATATGATCATTTTGCCATCGATGAAATGGTGTAAATGCAAAAAGTCCGAGTATAAATCCAGCAATGGTGTTATGCTTTCTCTTTTTAAAGAAAGACCCATGCACACAATCATGAAAAACAATAAATGTACGAACCAGAAATCCTGATGCAATTACCGACAATCCTAATGTAATCCAATATGAATATTTTATGCTGATAACCATGAGTACCCATAAAATGATGTAAGGAACTACGGATGTAAACAGTTGTAAAATACTTTTCGAAATATTTGGTTTGTTATATTTCTTAATAATTTCAATCCAACCAGGAATTGAATTTGTATTTTGATTATATGCCTTTTTCATAATGCAGTGTATTTACTCATTTATGAGTATTCTCTCCGTTAGCATGAGAGAGATGTTAATAATAATTGACTGTTTTTATTTGAGGAAAAGTTTAAGCCGCTATGTGGAATAGAAATAATGTATTGCAAAAGAGGTTGTTACTGTAATGTTTGATTTTTAATCATGCCGTGTTTAATGTTTTTTTATAGTGGCTCTGATCTGATTTACTTTTACAAGTAATAATTCTTACTTACTGTAATTATGAATACTCAACGGGTTATAATCCATTAATAAAAAATCCTGCCGGATGTTTGTAAGCAAACTAATCTTTTTTAGTCTCTCCTTACAACTCTGTATATAAAACAAAAAAGAGGAGCTATTGTTGCAATAGCTCCTCTTAAATATTGTAAATAGTACGATTTTATTTTTTTCTCATGAAAATCTGAACAGGAACTCCTGA
>JBNKGY010000248.1:0-6342 GCA_050290065.1 Marinilabiliaceae bacterium | reverse complement strand
ATGTCTTCGCAAATATTCCTTGAAACCAATTATTTATAAGCGGTCTGAGCCATTAATTTTATGTCGAACTGAGGTTATTACAATCAACTAGATTAAAAAAAGAGAATATGTATAATGTATTCTCTATATTTTAACCTTCTATGCTATAATTCTTTGGGTTGCGTAAATTTATTTAACTATTTAAGAACCAATAGTTAATTTTTTTGAGATTCTCTCATAAACAGCCTCTGAAATATGATCGTAAGAATTTAGTTCAGGTTTTACCGGTTCCAGAAATTCGACCAACACCTTTTTAAATGGTTTTGGAAACCAGCTTCCTTTAGGTAAAGCATCATATGCTCCTTTAATAGAAACAGGGACAACCGGTACGTTTAATTCTTTACTTAATATGGCAAATGTTTTTTTAAAATCTCCCAAATTTCCATTGATGGTTCTGGTACCTTCAGGAAAAATAATCAAATTCTTTTTCTTCTTTAAAGCTTCACCCATCTTTTGAATAGACTCTTTTAAATCCTTATTCAAGTCCATTATGATAATGTGGTTTCGATTGGCTATAAATTTTAACCACTGCTGTTTTACATGCTTTTCCTTTGCATAAAAGTAAGTGTTTTTAATGGTCTTATTTTTAAGAAACGAAGCTACAAACAAGCCATCGAAATAACTTTGGTGATTGGGGGCAATAATACACGGTTCCTCTGGAATATTTTTTAATCCTTTACCTTTAAATCTAAAGTACAGACTAAAAAATAATTTTGAAAATTTAACCAAAAGTCTTCCGGTAAACCAGGTTTTTGGAAGTGAAATGTGTACTTTTTCCTTTAAAATTCTGGTCCAATCCACTTTTTCAACTTCAATTTTGCTTCTGTGTTTATGGATGAAATTACAAAGCTCTAATACATTATACTGAGCTATTTCACCCGGGTCGATATTTACACCGAATGATGAATTGATAAATACCTGCAAGCTAACCTTATCCAATGAATCTAAACCCATATCCATTTCCAGATTGTAATGCGGGTATACTTTCCTTCTTTTTTCAGATTGGAGATAATCTGAAATAATCTCATATTCTTTCAGATCAACCTTAATCTCTTTTACTTCTTCAACCGAAATGCTACTCTCTAATTCTTTAAGCTTAAATCGTCTTATCTTTCCAAGTCGGGTTTTGGGCAACTCTTCATCAATTACAGAAAAATTTACCACTTTCTTATACGATGTGCAATTGCGGTTATAGGGTTCAATAACATTTAATTTAATGGCTTGATATATATCTTTTGGGTCACTATGTGAAAGCAACAATTCATCAGAAGGAACTATGATTGCATTAAATTGATCTCCTGATTGATAAATGCCTGCCTCCTTAATAAAAGCAGCATAATTTTCAATTTTACTTTCAATTTCAACAGGATTAATGTTTTTTCCGTTTGAAAGAATGAGAATTTCTTTTTTTCTACCTGTAATTATTAAGTATCCTTCATCGTCGAAATAGCCTAAATCGCCAGTATATAACCAACCATCTTTTAATACCTCAGCAGTTTCTTCAGGTCTTTTGTAATAACCTTGCATAATATTGGGTCCTTTTGCAACAATTTCACCCTCACGTATTTCCACATGGCAGTTAGGAAGTGTAAAACCCGGTGAACCAATTTTAACTTTTCCGGGTCGGGTAAAAGTAATCATTGGGGCAGCTTCAGTCATTCCATACCCTTCAAGATTTTCGAAACCAAGGGTGGTGAAATAAGAGCCGATTTCCTTATCCAACGCTGCTCCACCAGAAATCATATACCTGATATTACCTCCGAATTTTTTGTGAACTGCTTTAAAAATGACCTTTGAAAACGTTTTAGAGTTTATTTTTTTGGCCAGATTAAATAAAGATGACGCAATTTTGCTTTGGTCAATTTTTCCCTTAATTCCTTTTTGAATGGCAGCATATAATCGAGGTACACCTATCATGAGTGTAACCTTATTTTCCAGCATTGTTTTTACAATATCTTCAGATGCCATTGTTGGGGATATGGCAACGGTTGCACCTGCGTAAAGAGGCATTACCATGGTTCCAAGCATGGGGAAAATATGATGTAATGGTAGCAGCATTAAAACGCAATCACTCGCACCAAATATCTTTACATCATCAGAAACAGCCTTTATATTAGATAAAAGATTTTGAAAGGATAACATTACTCCTTTAGGTGCGCCAGTGGTTCCTGAAGTATATATAATTACAGCAGTATTGTCTTTGGGAGGATTGATATCCGCAATGTCATCTGATTCAATGGAAGATGTATTTTCATATTGATCAATGATTATAACTTCAGGATTATAACAAACCAGTTTTAATGATTTGTTAAAGTCATCAAGTTTATTTTCTGAAACAAATACAATTTCAGGCTTGCTGTCATTGAGGATGTAGGCAACTTCACTAACCGTACACATGAAGTCAATTGGTACAACAACAGCACTATTCTTCCATGCAGAATAAAAGCTATATATCCAGCCTATTCTGTTTTCTGAAAAAATACCAACTTTATTGGTGGTAACTGAGTTGAATAGTTTTGAGAATTGTGAAATATTTATCCTTAACTCATTGTAAGTAATTGTTTTATCGCATGTCTTTAATGCAATATTCTCTCCCTTATTAATATACATATATAGTATTTCTGATCTTGCCAAAGATAAACAAAAATAATAATCCAATTGATGATTTAAGTTTGGATTGGTACAATATGAATTTATACTCGATTGAAAATGATTATTAGAAAAACCTTTCCAGCAAAAAAAAAAGTTCATTTGAAAAATAAACAGGTGGAATTCCTTTTTTTAATTTTAGTATATTACAGATTGATTAGCTTAGAATTCAGATGATTGAGGTAGGTCGGTTTTAATGATGAAAATATGATTATTAATATGTGCAAATTTCAAAAAAACATCTTTCTTTGCTGCGATAAATCTTTTTTCAAATTTATATTGAATTAATACAAACAAAATGGGAAAGGTCTTAATTATTGGTGCCGGTGGAGTAGGCACAGTAGTTGCTACAAAAATGGCTGCGTTACCTGAGGTTTTTACAGAAATAATGCTGGCTAGCCGAACAAAAAGTAAATGTGATGCCATTGCCGAAAGGATTGGTGATAATCGTGTGCAAACCGCAAAAGTTGATGCTGATAATGTTGCAGAATTGGTTGAGTTGATACAATCATTTAAACCTGAGATTTTGGTTAATGTGGCATTGCCGTATCAGGACCTTCACATTATGGAAGCCTGTTTGAAAACTGGAGTGGCCTATTTAGATACAGCTAATTATGAGCCTTTAGATGAGGCTAAATATGAGTATAAATTGCAATGGGCCTTTAATGAGCAATATAAAAAAGCAGGATTAACAGCTATTTTAGGATGTGGTTTTGATCCGGGAGTAACCAGTGTATATACCGCCTATGCAGCAAAACATCACTTTGATGAAATTCATTATTTAGATATCGTGGATTGTAATGGTGGTGATCATGGAAAAGCTTTTGCCACTAACTTTAATCCGGAAATTAATATCCGTGAGGTCACTCAAAAAGGTAAGTTTTGGGAAAATGGGAAATGGATTGAGACAGAGCCACATGAAATTCATAAGCCTTTAAATTATCCTAATATTGGAGATCGGGAATCATATTTGATTTATCATGAGGAATTGGAATCTTTAGTTAAGAATTTTCCAACTTTAAAAAGAGCTCGTTTTTGGATGACTTTTGGACAAGAATACCTGACTCATTTAAGAGTAATTCAAAATATAGGAATGGCAGGTATTGAGCCAATTATGTATGAAGGAAAAGAGATTGTTCCTATTCAGTTTTTAAAAGCAGTATTACCAAATCCCGGAGATTTAGGTGAAAATTATACAGGAGAGACCTCTATTGGATGCAGAATTAAAGGTGTTAAGGATGGTAAGGAAAAAACTTACTATGTGTATAATAACTGCAAACATCAGGATGCGTATAATGAAACAGGAGCACAGGGGGTAAGTTATACTACCGGAGTACCTGCTACCATTGGGGCAATCATGTATTTGAAAGGATTATGGAAAAAACCGGGTGTATTTAATGTTGAAGAGTTTAATCCGGATCCATTCATGGAAGAACTCAATAAACTTGGCTTACCTTGGATTGAAGAGCATAATATAGATTTGGAGTTGTAGAAGAATGATTCAAATAATTTCAAAATAAATAGATTCAGGAAGCGCAAAAAAATAAACTTTGCGCTTCTTTTAAAATAGACTATTGTTTTTCAGAAATAGCAACGAGAATGTCGATAGATTATAGCAAAATACCGTCACCATGTTATGTTCTTGATGAGGATTTATTAAGGAAGAATCTGAACATTATAAAAATGGTTAAAGAAAAGGCAGGAGTTGAAATAATACTGGCGTTTAAATCTTTTGCCATGTGGGGAGCATTCCCTGTTATCAAAGAATATATCCCAGCAGCCACTGCAAGTTCATTAAATGAAGCTATATTGGCTTATGAAGAGATGGGGAGCAAGGCACATACCTATTCTCCAGCGTATACTGATTCTGATTTTGATGCGATTTTAGAATGCAGTAATTATATTACTTTTAATTCAATAAGTCAATTTAAAAGATTTAAAAATAAAGTACTACAGGCACCACAGAAGGTTTCTATGGGTCTTAGAATAAATCCGGAATATTCATCTGTTGAAACAGATTTGTATAACCCTTGTTCCCCGGGTTCAAGGTTGGGGATTGCCATTGCCGATATGCCCAAGGTACTTCCTCCGGAAATTGACGGTTTGCATTTTCATTCCTTATGTGAAGGAAACTCGTTTAACTTAGAAGATACACTTAAAGCCATTGAGGAAAAGTTTGGTAACTACCTTACTAAAATCAAATGGTTGAATATGGGCGGTGGTCATTTGATGACTCATAAAGATTATGATGTTGACCATTTAATTGATGTTTTAAAAACATTTAAAGAAAAATGGGGAATTCATTTAATACTGGAACCAGGCAGTGCCTTTAATTGGGAAACTGGTGTTTTAGTTAGTTCAGTTGCTGATGTTGTGGAAAATCACGGGATTAAAACTGCCATATTAAATGTATCTTTTGCAGCGCATATGCCCGATTGTTTAGAAATGCCTTATCAACCAGGAATTATAGGCGCTTCTCAGGATCCATCTGCAGATAAAATATTGTACAAGATGGGAGGTAATAGCTGTTTAGCGGGAGACTTTGTTGGTGATTATTTTTTTGATACGAAATTAGAAGTTGGTGATTTAATTGTATTTAAAGATATGATCCATTATACGATGGTTAAAACAACTATGTTTAATGGAGTATCACATCCATCAATAGGGATATGGAGTGACATAAATGGATTTAAATTATTACGCAAGTTCGGATATGAAGATTTTAAGAGTAGAATGGGATAATTACTTACCTTTTCCATTCTTTAATTGATTCTTAATTATTTCTTCAATCTCAGTAGTAAGCTCTTTTATATCTCTGCTTTGGGGTTCAATTGGCTCTAAGGCAGTGTACTTTAATTTGGTTCCGAAAAACAATGGGAAATAACCTTTTTTTGTAAGTTCATAGTTTCCTTCAATAGCTAATGGAATAATGAGGGCCGATGGAGCGCCTTTTAGAAGTGCAGCTATACCCGGATATTGAAATTTACGAATGCTACCATCTTTACTACGTGTTCCCTCAGGAAAGATACTTGCACAGCTGTTCGATTTTTCAATACGTTTACCTAATTTGGCAATTTCAACCATAGATTGTCTTCCATTTTTTCTATCAATTAATGCAGAGCCACCCATTCTTAGGTTGTAAGAAATACTCGGTATTCCACTTCCCAGCTCTTTTTTAGACACAAATTTTGGATGATGTTTACGGAATCCAACCACAATAGGGGGAATGTCAAAAGTGCTTTGGTGATTCGAAACAACAATTAATGGACGATTTACAGGCAAATTTTTGAACCCTTTGAACTGAATTGAAGCACCAACAATTTTTAATCCATACAACAAAATAAAATTGAGTAGGTCAACTGATTTTTTACGTAATTGATATCCGCCTATATAATGACATACTACTTGCACAACATGGAATATACAAAGCATCATTCCAAATAAAAGCCAATAAACAGGTGATAATAGATAACTAAGAATAAATTTCATTTTACTTCGTCAAAATTTTTCACAAAGGAACAATAAAAAGTTTAATTTTTTTATTAATTACTTGCAAAGTTATATTTTGAACTCAGATTGCAATAACTATCGAAAGCATTAGTTTTGAAGGTTCATACACGTTACATTAATTATTATTTGAACCAAGAGTTAAAA
>JBNKGY010000247.1:0-6370 GCA_050290065.1 Marinilabiliaceae bacterium | reverse complement strand
TGTTGCCTTTTGGGTGGTGGCATCTTAAAAATGCTTTAGAAAAACCTAAAGAAATGGATTTAATGTTAACAGGAGTTCGTCCTGAATTCCAGAAGTTAGGATTGGCAGCATTACTGACTAATGAGCTTTGGAATACTGCAAATGCAGATGGGATAAAGTTTGTGGAAACAACCGGAATGCTTGAGGATAATAATGTTGCGATTCAAATATGGAAATCTTTTGACCATATACAACACAAAAGGAAAAGGTGTTTTCGTAAAATGTTTAATTAAGTATTAATAATATAGAAAAAGCCGGTAAGTAAATTGCCGGCTTTTTTATTGATATCGATGTTTTCTTTCGTTTGCTAAACGATTCTACTTGTAGGTGGAGAAGGTAAAAAATGCTTTAGTTCTTTAACTGCCTCTATAGGGTTTGGTGCTCTGAATACAGAACTCCCAGCAACTAATACATCTGCTCCTGCATTAATCAGCATTTGAGCATTTGCAATAGTTACACCACCATCAACTTCAATTAATGCTCTGCTGCCTTTTCTTTCTATTAAGTTTTTTAAATCGGCAATCTTCTTGTATGTGTTTTCAATGAATTTTTGACCTCCAAAACCAGGATTTACTGACATTAATAATACTAAATCAACTTCAGTAATAATTTCTTCTAATAGAAATACAGGTGTATGCGGATTTAAAGTCACACCAGCTTGCATGCCTTCTTTTTTTATAGCATCAATAGTCCTGTGAAGGTGGTTACATACCTCGTAATGTACGTTTAATAGATCTGCTCCAGCGTTTTTAAAATCAGTAATATATTTGTCCGGATTTACAATCATTAAGTGAACATCAAATGGTTTCTCAATTTTTGGTCGTAGTGACTCAATTATTGGAAAACCAAAAGAAATATTGGGTACAAATACGCCGTCCATAATGTCCAGATGTAGCCAGTCAGCTTCACTTTTATTAATGATTTCAATTTGAGATTCCATTTTACTAAAATCTGCAGCTAAAAGTGAAGGCGCAATTAGGTGTTTCATTTGTTGTTGTTACTTTATAAGCTTTAATACTACCGTTTTAACCAGGATTATGTATTAGAAATTTTGAAAGTACGATAAAACAAGGCTTCACAGAAACGATACATAACTTGTCCCGATCCAATTATCAAAAGCACCGTTCTGGTGAATTGAGTGAAGCAACGAAGAATCTTTTTTGGAGTAATTTCAATGTGTAATAGACTTTTCTAATGCATATTTCAGGTTTAAATGAAAAAAAACGAATTTCTGAGCAAAAATACGGTTTATGAATCAAAATATAGATAATTAAATTCTTTTTGTTGTTCTCTAGAGGTAAAGTTGATGAGTAATAAGAATAAAAAATGGGAATTGAATAACTCAATTCCCATTTGTATTAGTAGAAAATAATTAACCTAAATAAGACCGTAATATTTTACTACGGTATGTGTGTTTTAATCTTTTTATTGCTTTTTCTTTAATTTGCCTAACTCTCTCCCGGGTTAAATTAAATAAATTACCAATCTCTTCAAGAGAGTAAGGTGGTTCTCCTTTTAAACCGTAATAAAGCCTGATGATATCAGCTTCTCTGGCCGATAATGTTGAAAGAGATCTTTCAATTTCTCTTCTTAGAGAATCAGTAAGGAGTTCATTGTCAGGACTAATGGATTCAGTCGAAAGTAAGGTATCGTACAGATTGTTTTCTTCATCTTTTCGAATAGGAGCATCCATTGAAATATGCTTGTTCATCGCTCGTAACGATTCTTTTACCTCTTTGGGGGACAACTCTAGTGTACTTGCAATTTCTTCTGATGTAGGCTCTCTTTGAAACTCTTGTTCCAAAACAGAAAAGGCATTGTTTACCTTATTCATTGAGCCAATTTTATTTAAAGGAAGTCGAACAATTCTAGCCTGTTCAGCCAATGCTTGTAATATTGACTGACGGATCCACCAAACGGCATAGGAAATAAATTTAAAACCTCTTGTTTCATCAAAACGTTGAGCTGCTTTTATTAAGCCAAGGTTACCTTCATTAATCAAGTCAGGAAGACTTAATCCCTGATTTTGATATTGTTTACTAACTGACACCACAAACCTTAGGTTAGCATTAATAAGTTTTTCAAGTGCTACCTGATCTCCGTCCTTAATTCTTTTGGCCAACTTTACTTCTTCTTCAGCAGATAAAAGTTTTACTTTTCCTATTTCATGCAAATACTTATCTAGCGATGGGGTTTCACGGTTTGTAACCTGTTTAGTAATTTTGAGTTGTCTCATTCCTTATCTCGGTTAGTTTTATTGTTCTACTAGTTAAATATAGCAAAAAAAAATGCGTTTTTTTTTTCAAATAAGAAAATGTTGAATTTGTATTTTTTATTATTGGCATTGTGTGTGTTATGATTCTATATATTAGATTGTTATAGCTTTATGTAATTTTGTTCCTATTGTTATTTATATTATTTTTATATAATCTTATATAAGATGTTAAAGTATTTAAATATAGATAAATGAGCGTGATAAATGTAATGTTTTGATTATTCAAAATGCATAGATTATTATAAATGTTATTTTTATTTTGCGGATTGATTCATATTGCTTAAGTTTGCAATCAAATCTTCTGGGCATCTTTCTATATAGAATCATTAGCCGTATCAGGACAACAAATCAAAGTAAAACTTAAATATTTAATTAATAGAACGTTTGTTCTTACATTCATAAAGTAATTCCCCCAAGAGAATTTATTTCTAAACATTATGTACGATATTCTTGAATTGAATAAAAAACTGTTAGCTGATCTTAAGGATATAGCTAAGGAGTTGAATATTAAACGAGTGGATTCGTTTAAGAAGCAGGATTTAATCTATAAAATCCTTGATGAACAAGCTATTGTTGCATCTGAAAAAAAGAAAACAGAAAAACCTGTTGAAAAGAAAATACAAAAGAGAGTTAGAACTTCAAAACCTCAGAAAGTTGGAAGTTCTAATAAAGACGAAGTAGTTGCCATTGAGAAGAAGGTTGCTAAAGAAAGTAAAGTTGAAGTGAAGGAGAAAAGCAAGGAAATTAAAAGCAAACCTGTATCCGATCCAGTTGCGGTTAAAGAAACAAAGGTGGCTGCTGTTGTTGAGGAAAAAAAGGCTCCTGCTGAGAAAAAGGAAGACAGACCTGTTGTTCAAAAGAAACAGGATGACAGAGAAAAGCAAAAAGACTCTGGGGTTCAGGATAATCGTAGGCAAAACCGTACGAATGATGATGGACCAAGAAGACGTCAGCATGATGGTAGATCCGGAAAGGAAAATGGTCATCAACGCAGACAAGATAAGGTGGATAAGTCATTTGATTTTGATGGTATTATTTCTGCCAGTGGTGTACTTGAGATTATGCAAGATGGATATGGTTTTTTAAGATCTTCTGATTATAATTATTTGAACTCGCCGGATGATATTTATGTATCACAATCTCAAATTAAACTTTTCGGATTAAAGACCGGTGATACCGTTTTAGGTTCTGTTCGTCCACCTAAAGAAGGTGAGAAATATTTTCCACTGATTAAAGTTGAAGAAATCAATGGACGTTCACCTCAGATTGTACGTGATCGAGTTCCTTTTGATCATCTTACACCAATTTTTCCGAATGAAAAATTTAAAATTACAGGAAGTGGAAATGATAGCTTGTCTACTCGTGTAGTTGATATGTTTGCTCCTATAGGGAAAGGTCAACGTGGATTAATTGTTGCACAACCTAAAACAGGTAAAACAGTGTTATTAAAAGAGGTTGCTAACGCTATTGCAAAAAATCACCCAGAAGTATATATGATTATACTTTTAGTTGATGAAAGACCTGAAGAAGTGACTGATATGGCGCGTAGTGTGAATGCAGAGGTAATATCATCAACATTTGATGAGCCTGCAGAGCGTCATGTTAAAGTTGCAAACATTGTTCTGGAGAAAGCTAAAAGAATGGTTGAATGTGGTCATGATGTTGTTGTATTGTTAGACTCAATAACTCGTTTGGCCCGTGCTTATAATACAGTTTCTCCTGCTTCAGGTAAAGTACTGTCGGGTGGTGTGGATGCTAATGCATTGCATAAACCGAAGAGATTCTTTGGTGCTGCCCGTAATATTGAAGATGGAGGTTCTTTGACTATTTTAGCAACAGCTCTTACGGAGACAGGTTCGAAAATGGATGAAGTAATTTTTGAAGAATTTAAGGGAACTGGTAATATGGAACTGCAGTTGGATAGAAGGTTATCTAACAAACGTATTTATCCAGCGGTTGACGTTACTTTATCAAGTACTCGACGAGAAGACTTGCTTCTGGAAAGAGAGAGCTTGAACAGAATTTGGATTTTGAGAAATTATCTAGCAGATATGACTCCAATAGAAGCTATGGATTTTATGCAGGATAAAATGAGAAAAACAAGAAATAATGAAGAGTTGTTGATTTCAATGAACTCCGATTAGGAACATATAAAAAGTGTGAATTTATAGAGGCTACTCAATTTTGAGTAGCCTTTTTTGTTTCATTAATTAAATTGATTGAAGATAAGGCATGATCTAGTCACGCTTAATTCTGTATCTCTTAATATTTATGACATAGGACAATGTCATGCTTTTTTGAAGTACGTTGTTATTTTTAATAAGTATAAATTACACCTTTGGGTGCAAAATGTAATCTGTAGATTGCAATTTTATGGTGGCTAATTGTACTTTTGTTATTCAATTATTGAAAAATACAACGTGCAATCATTTTTCGACACACATAAATATCTGATTGACAATTTGAGGGTTCCTCTTAGGCGAAAGCTGATGGATGAAATAGATTGGAATCATCGATTAATTGGAATTAAAGGAACAAGAGGGATAGGGAAGACTAATTTTTTATTAGATTTTGCAAAGTCAACCTATGGAGATGACAAAGCATGTTTGTATGTCAATTTAAATAACCTTTATTTTTCTGAGCATAGTATTATTTCTTTTGCAGATCAGTTCAGAAAAACAGGAGGTAAAACTCTGGTACTTGATCAGGTATTTAAATATCCTGGTTGGAGTGAAGAATTAAAATATTGTTATGAGAACTTTGAAGATCTACAGATAGTTTTTTCAGGTTCAACAGTGATGCGTTTGAGAGAAGAAAATCCACATTTACGCGAAATTGTTCACTCATATAAATTGGAAGGATTTTCTTTTAGAGAGTTTTTGCAATTAAGAACGGGACAAGTTTTTGATTCTTATAGTCTGGAAGAAATCATTGAAAACCACCAGGGAATAGCCGCCAAGATTGTTAGTAAAATCAGACCTCTGGCTTATTTTGATGATTACTTACAATATGGTTATTATCCATTATACTTAGATGACCAGCATTATACAGAAAACCTAATGAAGAGTGTAAATTTTATACTCGAAATAGATATTAGCTTTTTACGACAGATAGAATTAAAGTATTTACCAAGATTAAGGAAGTTGCTTTATAGTGTTGCACAGGAGGTGCCATTTCAGCCTAATGTGAGTAAGTTAAGTGCACATATTGGAACATCCCGAGCAACCGTAATGAATTACTTATACTATCTAAGACAAGCACGCCTTATTAAGTTATTGTATGAAGGTACTGAGGATATGCAAAAAAAGCCATCTCTCATTTATCTTCATAATCCAAATTTAATAAATTGTATAAGTGGGGGAGTCGTTGAGAAATCAAATCAAATTAAAACATTTTTCTACAATCAGGTAGGAAGTGCACATGAATTGACATATACAAAAAATGGTGATTTTAAAGTTAATGAAAAATACGAATTTGTTGTTTGTAATCATCAGGAGAAAATAGAAAAAAGAAAGATAAACGTGTTGTTGGCTCAGGATATGGTTGAAATAGGTTCGAAAGGAAATATACCATTGTGGTTATTCGGATTTTTATACTGAAATATTATTCCTGTGCAAGTATAAAATCGTAAATTTAGTGATTGACTATCAGTAAAATAGAATAATTCTAAATAATAGTAGTTAAAACTCAAATAAATAACAAAATGGCTAAAGAAAAGAAGTTTATTACCTGTGATGGTAATTACGCCGCTTCGCACATTGCTTACATGTTTAGTGAGGTAGCAGCAATCTATCCAATTACGCCTTCTTCAACAATGGCAGAGTACATCGATGAATGGGCTGCAGGTGGAAGAAAGAATATTTTTGGAGAAACTGTTAAAGTTGAAGAAATGCAATCAGAGGCTGGAGCTGCAGGTGCAGTTCATGGTTCGTTACAAGCTGGTGCATTAACATCAACATTTACTGCTTCTCAGGGATTATTACTAATGATTCCTAATATGTATAAGATAGCTGGTGAGTTACTTCCTGGGGTATTCCATGTAAGTGCCCGTTCATT
>JBNKGY010000246.1:0-6377 GCA_050290065.1 Marinilabiliaceae bacterium | reverse complement strand
CGGATGTTTTAGATTCTTCCAGATCAATAGGTACATACCTTCTTCCTCCTGCCCATACTGTTTTTAAGTCCAGAGTAAGTAAATGATGTTTTCCAACTTTAAATTCATATCCACCTAATAAATTGGTTACATAGTTACCATTAAAAGCTGTGTTTCT
Organism: Marinilabiliaceae bacterium; assembly: GCA_050290065.1. Classification (GTDB taxonomy): domain Bacteria; phylum Bacteroidota; class Bacteroidia; order Bacteroidales; family Marinilabiliaceae; genus Saccharicrinis. The sequence goes on along the minus strand of JBNKGY010000246.1, from coordinate 6,220 downwards.
CTCAATACCATCGTATCCTTTGTATTTTGAATCAAATAAAGATGTGGTGATTAGGAAGTAGTAGCCTTTGCTTAGGAATTTTTCTAGCGTAAATTCAATACCGTAGTTGTAGCCCGTACCTTTGTTTACCAGACTATCTTCACTAGGAATGGCAAAAAAATCGCCAGCATTGACCATCGAAAATTCAGGGAAATCCTTTTTTACAGGAATGTTTCTAATATCCTGATAATAACTTTCCAGTTTTAACCTAAAATCACTGTCAAAGAATTTTTCGTATCCTAATACATAGTGGTTTGATTTTGTAAAACCTATATTTTCATTGGTTCTTTGGTAGGTTTGATTTTGAGGAATATACGTCTCGTAAAAATAGACCATTTTAGGTTGTGTCTGACTATGCATACCAAACCCCAATGATACGCTCTGGCCTGGCGAAAGCTCATATTTTAAAGAGGCTCTTGGTTCTAATGTAAAGTCGCTACTTTGTTTAAAATATTGCGAGTGTAATCCTGCATATCCGGTAAGCTTACTATTAAATAGGTGTTGCCACTGAGCAAATCCTTTTAGCAGCCCCATGATTTCCTTAACGTCGGTTTGTTTTACAAATTTTAAATAGTCAGATTCATATATGCTATCCAAAAAATTTACCAGGTAATGGTCGTATGTTATACCTGCTGATAAGTTATTATTGGCATTCGGTTTAAAAATAATCCTCGAAGAGGCCGTTAATTTAGTTTCTTGCTGGTTACCTCTAAAGAATGGCATGGATGCGTTATTGCTTTTTAATGAATCGAGCTTGGCGGTAGATTGAGTATATTGAGTAGAAATCAAAGATTTTATCCCCAGTTTTTCATTAAAAAATAAAGCATGGGTTACACCTCCAACAGCCAGTTTTGAACCATAGTCAACAGTTGTGCCTCTTTGCGAATACGAATTATTCTCATTTTCTTCGTCATTGTAACCCAATTCAATATAACTATCCCCAAAAAGTCCGATAACCTTAAATCGGCCATACCTGGTTCCCGGGACATCCAAAATAAAAGTCATGTCTTTGTATTCGGGGATAGCAGATCCGGTACCCACGTTAAAACCCAGTTTATCTACAACTTCAAGAGTGCTATATCTGAAATTAGCCAGGTACGATGGCCGGTTTATATTATTTTTGTTTCCAATGGGGCCCTCCGCTCCCAGTTCAAATCCGTTAAAACCCACTTGTCCGGTATACTCAGGTTTGGTATTATTACCTGAACGCATGTGCAAATCAAAAGCTCCGGAAGTTGCATTGCCATATTCAGCAGGGAAAGCTCCTGTCAGAAAGTCGCTGTTTGTTAACAAATTGTTGTTAATCATACTTACGGGTCCACCGGTGGTTCCCTGAGCGCCAAAATGGTTAGGGTTAGGAATCTCGATTCCTTCTAAACGCCATAATACTCCAATAGGAGAATTTCCCCTGATAATAATATCATTTCTTGAATCATTTTGGGTCATTACGCCTGCATAGTTGGCAACCATGCGTGCAGGATCGCCCAGACTCCCCGCAAAACGTTCCGTTTCTTCAACCGAGAATGTTCTGGAACTAATCATGGCCATATCATTTTGAGGCTTTTTCTTTTGGCTTGATTTTACCATGATCTCCCCAACTTGTTGATAGGCCTCTTCAAGTTTAATCTGTAAAACGGTTTCTTTGCCACTAATCAGTAATATGTTGTTGGATATATTGGGTTTAAACCCTAAAAACCTGACTTCAATTCCCTGACGACCAAGAGGTAGGTTTTCAAATATAAACTGGCCATTATAATCTGTGATTGTTCCTGTAGGTTCCTCTTGATTTAACAGAATGACATTGGCACCAACAATAGGTTGCTCGGTAACTGCATCAACAACAGTACCCCGTATGTTTTGGGTTAAACCCTGCCCAAACATTTTAGCTGATACTATAAACATAAAAATGATAATGATGAAACTTTTTGCCATGATATATAATTTTTGAATTCGCATTAGATATAAAATTGTACATCAAAATTACGTTGTCAATGATGGCAAAACAATTAAAATAGGATGAGCGAATTGAAAACTTGTACGAATGAGAAAATTTTTCGCTCAATGAGTTCTGAATTTATCAAAATGACATGTGTTTTAATCATTATTTAGTTTTGTGGATGTCGTTTTGTCACGAAAACATGACATTCCGTTTGGATAAAACAAATTCTGGTGTCATATTTTCATTAAAATGTCAGTTTGTTGACATGGCACAGCATTTGAGATAAGCTTGACCGTGATCAAAAAAGAATATTAAGAACTTAAAATAAAATTGAATTAAAATGGGAAAAATAATTGGAATCGACTTAGGTACAACCAACTCCTGTGTTTCTGTAATGGAAGGAAGCGAGCCGGTTGTAATTCCAAATAGCGAAGGAAAAAGAACAACTCCTTCAATTGTTGCTTTTGTTGAAGGTGGAGAAAGAAAAGTTGGTGATCCGGCAAAACGTCAGGCTATTACCAATCCAGGTAAAACTGTATATTCAATTAAGCGTTTTATTGGAGATAACTATGATGAGATTCCTAAAGAAGTTTCTCGTGTACCTTACCAAGTAATCAAAGGTGACAATAATACTCCTCGAGTAGTAATTGACGACAGAAAATATTCTCCACAAGAAATTTCAGCAATGATTCTTCAAAAAATGAAGAAGACAGCTGAGGATTATCTTGGTCAAGAAGTAACTGAAGCAGTAATTACTGTGCCAGCATATTTTAACGATTCACAGCGTCAGGCTACTAAAGAAGCAGGTGAAATTGCCGGATTAACTGTTAAGCGTATCATTAATGAGCCAACAGCTGCATCTTTGGCTTATGGTTTAGATAAGATGGACAGAGATATGAAAATTGCAGTGTTCGACCTTGGGGGTGGTACATTCGATATATCTGTTCTTGAATTAGGAGATGGTGTGTTTGAAGTAAAATCAACTAATGGTGATACTCACCTTGGTGGGGACGACTTTGATGATGTTATTATCAACTGGTTGGCAGATGAGTTTTTGAAAGATGAAGGCATTGACCTGCGTAAAGATCCAATGGCACATCAACGTTTGAAGGATGCTGCTGAAAAAGCAAAAATTGAGCTTTCAAGCGGTAACTCAACTGAAATCAACCTGCCATACATTATGCCTGTAGATGGTATACCAAAGCACTTGGTGAAAACGTTAAGCCGTGCTCAATTTGAGCAATTAGCTGATAAGTTGATTCAAGCTACTTTAGAACCATGTAAATTGGCATTGAAAGATGCTGGTTTATCTCCTTCAGATATTGATGAGGTGATTTTAGTAGGAGGTTCAACTCGTATTCCGGCTATTCAGGAAATCGTAAAGAAATACTTTGGCAAAGAGGCTTCTAAAGGAGTTAATCCTGATGAGGTTGTTGCTGTAGGTGCTGCTATTCAGGGTGGTGTATTGACAGGTGAGGTTAAGGATGTATTGCTTCTTGATGTTACTCCGTTATCATTAGGTATTGAGACTATGGGTGGTGTAATGACTAAGTTGATTGAAGCAAACACTACAATTCCAACTAAAAAATCAGAGACATTTACAACAGCTGCGGACAACCAACCTTCAGTAGAGATTCATATTCTACAAGGAGAGCGTCCAATGGCTAACCAAAATAAAACAATAGGCCGTTTCCACTTAGATGGTATTCCACCAGCACAACGTGGTGTGCCTCAAATTGAAGTGTCTTTTGACATTGATGCGAACGGTATTCTTCATGTTACTGCTAAAGATAAATCAACAGGTAAAGAACAAAGTATTCGTATTGAGGCTTCTTCAGGATTAAGTGAAGACGAAATTAAGCGAATGAAAGATGAAGCTGCTGCAAATGCTGAATCTGACAAGCAAGCGAAAGAGAAGATTGATAAGATGAACGGTGCTGATAGCTTGATTTTCCAAACTGAAAAGCAATTAAAAGAGTTTGGAGATAAGTTGCCTGCTGACAAAAAAGGTCCTATCGAGGCAGCTTTAGAAAAACTAAAAGCTGCACATAAGGCTGAAGATTTAGCTGCAATTGACGCTGCAACAACTGAACTAAACACCGTTTTCCAGGCTGCTTCTCAGGAAATGTATAATGCAAGTCAGGCACAGGGAGGTGAACAACCAGGTGGTGCTCAACCAGGTCCGGATGCAGGTGCACAAGGTGCAGAAAGCAAAGGTGGAGATGATGAAGTAACCGATGTTGACTTCGAAGAAGTAAAGTAATTTTCTTTTTGAATATTATAAAATTAGGCTGTCTCTATTGAGGTGGCCTTTTTTTATTGGTATCATGTGTTTCCCTGAAGAAATATCGTTCTGAAAACCGGATTTCTTTTGCATATTGCGGATTAATGACAAAGGGAGTTTCATACTAAAATCTATTTTAAATTACCATATAATAAACCAAGGTATTAATCGTTTTTATACCATATTATATTTATCTATTTTTACATTCTCAAGTAAAATTTAAGTATGAAGAGTTATTTAATATATATATATACCATTTTTATATTTTTCGTTATTGTATTGTTGAATGGTTGCTCCAGTGGGAAACGGGTTTCGCAAGCTCAAAAAGCTTTTGAAATAGGTGAGTATACCAAGGCAGCAGAGTTATACAAACGAGCGTACTCAAAAGAAAAAAACCGATATTCCAAAGGTGAATATTCCTATTATATGGGAGAATGTTACCGGATAACCAATAAGCCAACCAAAGCCGCATCAGCCTATTCAAAGGCTGTTCGCTATAAATACCCGGAAAGACAAGCACGGTATTATATGGCAGAAAGCTATCTTAAGGCCGGAAAGCTTGATAAGGCGCTTCCCGAATACGAAGCATATTTAGAGGAAGTTCCGGCAGATATCAGGGCTCAAAGAGGTTTGGCATCCTGCATGATGTTGCAAAAAGATCCGAAGAAAAAAAGATATCAGATAGATAAGTTAAAACGTTTAAATAGTAAATTTAGTGACTTTTCGCCTGCTTTTGTGGGGGATGAATATGATTATGTCATATTTTCTTCCATGCGTACAGAAGCTAAAAAGAAGAGAAAAAACAGGATCACCGGTCAGGGTACCTCCTCTCTTTATTTCTCGAAGATTGATGCCAAAGGAGAGTGGTCAGAGCCAGAAGCTTTTGAAGAGCCTATTAATTTATTAGAAGTTGATGATGGAGTGCCTTGTGTTAGTACTGATGGTAAAATGTTGTACTATACACGATGTAAATATGATGATACCAAACCTATGGGAGCTGAGATATTAACCAGCTCAAGAACTGGTGGTAAATGGTCAGAACCCTCGCCCATAACCATAGGTGAAGATAGTTTGGTTGTGGCGCATCCAGCTATAACTCCGGATGGTGAAATATTGTATTTTGTTAGCGACAGAGATGGCGGCTTTGGTGGTAAGGATATTTGGTATACCGAGAAAACAGGTCAAGGCTGGGGAGAGGCGGTAAATATGGGATCTGCAATAAATACCCCCGGAGATGAAATGTTTCCATATGTGCGGGAAGATGGAATATTGTACTTTAGCTCCGATACACATATTGGTTTTGGGGGGCTGGATATTTTTAAGGCCAGTAAGGTAGAGGATGGAGAATGGCAAGTTGTAAATATGGGAGCCCCAATTAATAGTTCGTCTGATGATTTTGGTATTGTCTTTAAGGGAGATAGCGAAGAGGGTATTTTTTCTTCATCCAGAGGTAGCTCCAAAGGGATTGATAATTTGTATAGTTTTATACTTCCTAAACTTAGTTTTTCACTAAACGGAAAGATATTCAACAAAAATGGGGAAGTGGTTCAGGGAGCCTATTTGCGATTAATAGGAAGTGATGGTACTACCTTAAAAATAAATGCACCGGCGGATGGAACGTTTAAAGTGAAATTGAAACCTGACACAGATTATGTTTTTCTTGTGGCAGCTGAAGGGTATTTAAATCAAAAAGTAAAATTTTCTACCTCAGGTGAAACTGATGATAAGGATTATGAATTTGAAGTAGAAATGGAAAAACCGATGAAAAAAGTGATAGAATAGGTGATTTAATATGGTTTTTCGTCTAATTATTTGGTAAATACAACTCCCAATCAGACAACAAATAATGAAAAATATATTTTTGCCACAGGGTAACTCGTGTAGGGAAATCGCTTTTAGAAATAATATTACCGTTGGGTGAATCTTATAAATTATTATCTTTGCAAGTAGTTGAAAAT